>NZ_MUFL01000014.1:0-54115 GCF_001995355.1 Salinivibrio sp. PR919
ATCCCTATCCTAATGGGCCTCTTTGCCGCAGGCGGTACGATTTACGGGATGGCCGAAGAGTCCTTGCCTTTTTATACCCTACTCGTTCCTGTGATGATGGCGGCGCGCTTTGACCCTGTAGTAGCAGCGGCTACCGTACTCCTCGGTGCCGGTATTGGTACTTTAGGGTCAACCATCAACCCGTTTGCCACTGTCATTGCCGCGAATGCCGCCGGTATCCCTTTTACCGATGGTATTCTGTTACGCCTCGCTATTTTGGCCATTGGCTGGCTTATCTGTGTTGCCTATGTGATGCGTTATGCCCGCAAAGTGCGCGCTGACCAGAGCCAATCCATTGTTTATGATCAGTATGAGAGCAATAAAAAACACTTCCTTGGCGATCATGACGAAACACAAACGCTTGCCTTCACCACCACACGTAAAGTGATCTTAGGCATTTTTGCTGCCGCGTTTGCCGTGATGATCTATGGCGTCTCCTCACTAGGATGGTGGATGGCCGAGATCTCTGCCGTTTTCCTCGGTGCTGCAATTATTATTGGYCTGATTGCACGYATGAGYGAAGAAGARATCACCACCAGCTTTATTGATGGSGCAMGAGACCTWCTSGGTGTRGCSCTSATCATCGGTATTGCCCGCGGKATCGTGGTGATWATGGATAAAGGCATGATCACAGATACCATCTTGAACAGTGCTGAAGGTATGGTGACTGGGCTATCGTCTTTTGTTTTTATCAACGTTATGTATTGGCTGGAAGTCTTGCTGTCTTTCTTGGTGCCATCATCATCTGGTTTGGCAGTCCTCACCATGCCTATCATGGCGCCACTGGCTGACTTTGCAAACGTTGGGCGCGAGTTAGTCGTGACCGCTTATCAATCTGCATCCGGTGTCGTCAACCTCGTCACCCCCACCTCCGGCGTGGTGATGGGTGGCCTTGCTATCGCTCGCGTTCCCTATGTTAAATGGATCAAATGGGTGGCGCCTTTACTCGGTATTCTTACCATCATGATTATGGTTATGCTCAGTGTGGGTGTCATGCTGTAACCCCTATTAATACACCGACTAGCGCGCTCACGTATTCGTCAGCGCGCTTTTTTATGTCTGCCACTCCCTCGCTCAACCATGCCTCACCACGGTGATATATTCCACTTCTCAAAACAACATGGCACCGTATTTCTCTTTTTTACACAGTTCCGTTACCGGTATAAAACGGATTCCCGCCATCCAGACAATAAACACAGTTATTTTACACTTTTAACAAAAAAAGTATTTATATCGACATCAATCACAGTTTTGAGGAAAAAAACGGCTTTATTTGTTAACAAAGAAAAAATAGAAAGATAGCCATTCACTTATTACGCATACCCTCATCATTCAAAGTAATACTGATTGGCATAAAAAAGAAAATAGATCCGCATTAACAAAGGGAAATTAAAAAATATTTCGTTAGACACTCACAATTCCTGCTTAATTATTAAAAAACCAAAAAACCTCATACCATAAATACCATTAACACAGGGTAAAAAAGGCAAAAGACAATGATTTAATTCACTGTGATCTAACTTCAAGAATACCCCAGACACCGCGTTAGAATGAATCTGTACCCAATAATACATCTGCACTTTTTATTCATCCCTTCCGATAAAAAGCCWAGCAGAGATATACGGAGAAAGAAAGATGAACAACTTCTATGTCGGCTCTGAAATTGGTCAATTACGTACCGTGATGCTGCATCGTCCTGAGCGTGCGCTCACCCACTTAACACCATCAAACTGTCATGACTTACTGTTTGATGATGTTCTGTCCGTTGAACGTGCAGGTGAAGAGCATGACAAATTTGCTCAAACCCTACGTGATCAAGGCGTTGAAGTCCTCCTGCTCCAAAATCTACTGGCTGAGACTCTGGATGTACCTGAAGCCAAAGAATGGCTGATGAACCTAAAAATCTCGGATTATACCTTCGGCCCTTCGTTTGCTAATGACATCCGTTGTTATTTGAATGACCTGCCTCACCATGAACTCGCATCGATGTTCTTAGGCGGATTGGCCTATTCTGAGCTGCCAATCGCAACAACCTCTATGTTGCAAGCCATGCACGCACCGTCCGACTTTATTATTGCTCCACTCCCCAACCACCTATTCACCCGCGATACCTCCTGCTGGGTTTACGGTGGTGTATCAATTAACCCTATGGCCAAACCCGCGCGTAAACGTGAAACCAATCATCTTCGCGCCATTTATAAATGGCACCCTCGCTTTGCGAACGGTGATTTTATTACCTACTTCGGCGGCGAAAATATCGACTATGACAACGCCACCATTGAAGGCGGCGATGTTACCGTCCTCGGCAAGGGCGTGGTGCTTATCGGTATGTCCGAGCGCACAACCCCACAAGGGGTAGAAAACTTGGCTTCTAGCTTATTTAGACACGGCCAAGCCAAACAAGTGATTGCGATGGAGCTACCGAAACACCGCTCTTGCATGCACCTTGATACCGTGATGACCCATATGCGCGAAGATACCTTCTCGGTATACCCAGAAGTGATCCGTAAAGACATCAAATGCTGGAGCCTCACCGGTGATCGCACCGGCAAGCTAAACGTTCGCGAAGAGGATTACTTCCTGACCGCGATTGAAAAAGGACTGGATGTTGGCCCACTAAATCTGATCACCACAGGGGGTGACAGCTTCGAAGCCGAACGCGAACAGTGGAATGATGCTAACAACGTACTGACTGTCCGTCCTGGCGTAGTCGTGGGTTATGAACGCAACACCTATACCAATGAAAAATATGACAAAGCGGGTATCACTGTGTTGTCGATTCCTGGTGACGAATTAGGTCGCGGTCGTGGCGGAGCACGCTGCATGAGCTGCCCAATCCATCGTGACGGCATCTAATCGCCTTGTTGGGCTGAGCAAGTAGCTCAGCCCCCACCGACTGTAGAGAGTATTAAGTATGAAAAAACAAACTGTGGTGGTGGCACTCGGAGGCAATGCACTCCTTCGCCGGGGTGAGCCTTTAGAAGCTGACATTCAACGCGCCAATATTGCCAAAGCAGCAAAAACCATTGCAGCGATTGGCGAACAATACAACGTGGTGCTCGTGCACGGTAATGGTCCACAGGTTGGCCTACTCGCCTTACAGGGGCTGGAGTATAAATCCGTCACGCCATATCCACTTGACGTTCTCGGTTCAGAAACCCAAGGCATGATTGGCTACATGTTAATGCAAGAGCTGCATAACTTAGCCCCCGAGCAACACGTTTCTTGCATGCTCACGCAAATGACCGTCGATCCAAATGATCCCGCGTTTGCCAATCCCACCAAGCCCATTGGTCCCGTTTACGACCAACAAGAGGCCTCGGCGCTGGCTGAAAAATACGGCTGGGACATCAAACCAGATGGCCAATATTATCGTCGTGTTGTACCCAGCCCACAACCAACCGGCATTGTGGAAGATGACGCCATCGCTAGCCTGATTGCGCAAGGACACCTTGTGATTTGTACCGGTGGTGGCGGCATTCCTGTGATTCAAGAAGGGAATCAACTTAAAGGGATTGAGGCTGTGATTGATAAAGACATGTCAGCGGCTTTCCTTGCTCGTCAAATCAATGCCGATGCCTTGCTGATTTTGACCGATGCCGACGCGGTGTATTTGGACTATGGCCAACCCACCCAACGCGCATTGGCGGATACCACCCCTGATGATCTGAGCCAATACACCTTCGACGCAGGCTCCATGGGACCCAAAATTGACGCGTCCTGCGAATTTATCCGTCAAGGCGGAAAACTGGTTGGCATCGGAGCCTTAGAGGATGGCCTTGCTATTCTTGCCGGCCAAGCCGGAACACGTATTCGTGCCCAAGCAGTCAATAACAACAATATTTCTCACGGCCAACCTGCACCAGCGCAAGCCTGAGACCAATAACGAGAGGATTACCCACTATGGCATTTAATCTACGTAACCGTAACTTCCTAAAGCTGCTGGACTTCACACCCCGTGAGATCCAACACTTTATCGACATGGCCATTGAACTCAAAAAAGCCAAATACAATGGCTATGAAACCCCACGTTTAAAAGGTAAAAATATCGCGCTGATCTTTGAGAAGTCGTCGACTCGTACCCGTTGTGCGTTTGAAACCGCCGTGTTCGACCAAGGCGGACAAGTCAGCTATATCGGCCCAACAGGCTCTCAAATTGGCCACAAAGAATCCATGAAAGACACGGCCCGCGTGCTTGGTCGCATGTATGACGGCATTGAATACCGTGGCTTTGGCCAAGCGATTGTTGAAGAGCTGGGCGAATATGCTGGTGTGCCGGTCTGGAACGGTTTAACCACCGAGTTTCACCCCACCCAAATCTTGGCGGATTTGATGACCATGATTGAACATGGTCGTGGAAAACAGCTTCACGAAATGCGCTTTGCGTACCTCGGTGATGCCCGAAACAACATGGGCAACTCTCTGATGGTCGGTGCGGCTAAAATGGGGATGGATATTCGTCTAGTGGCGCCAAAAGCATTCTGGCCTGAAGAAGAGCTGGTCGCACAATGCCGCGCGATCGCTGAACAAACGGGCGCACGCATTACCCTCACCGAAGACGTGCAGGAAGGTGTCAAAGACTGTGATTTCTTGTACACCGACGTGTGGGTATCTATGGGTGAATCCAAAGAAGCATGGGATGAGCGTGTCGCATTGATGAAGCCTTACCAAGTCAATATGGACGTGGTCAAAGCAACCGGCAATCCACACGTAAAATTCATGCATTGCTTACCCGCTTTCCACAACAACGAAACCACCGTGGGTGCGGAGATCGAAGCCAAATATGGCTTAAAAGGCCTTGAAGTGACAGAAGATGTCTTCGAGTCTGACTATTCGATTGTCTTTGATGAAGCAGAAAATCGCTTGCACACCATCAAAGCGGTCATGGTTGCCACTCTCGGCGACTGATCCACGCGCCGGGTGCCTATGCATCCGGCGTCTATTCTTTGCGTCAAGCAGTGACCATCATCAAGGTTTGCCCCCGCCAACACTGATACTATGCGTTTAAAATCACCAGAAAGCAGTGAAATTCACTATTTTCGAGGTTAATAGCCATCGATTATAAAGGAGTGACCGGTGAGTGATTATGCAATTCCGTCGGTGACAGCCTCCAATCCGGAGGAGAACATCCTCTCAGCCTGCCGGCATTTATTACAAACCCAAAGCTTTACCACCCAAGACGAAGTGCGTCAGCAGTTGGTCCAACTGGGGTATCTCGACGTCAGCCAATCTACCGTCTCTCGTTTGCTCTCCAAACTTGGAGTGGCAAAGATCCCCAATGCACATGGACAGAAGGTGTATTCGATCAGCGGCGATATTGAGCCCGTTTACGCGGTGTCATCGGTGGGATCTCAAATTGATGAAATCACGTGCAGTCATGCCATGGTGGTAATCAAAACCCACCCTGGTGGTGCGCAGTTGATCGCGCGCTTAATCGATCTGAATCGTCACCCTGCGATTTTAGGCACGGTAGGCGGTAACGACACGATTTTTGTTGCACCTCGCCGTGTGAGCGAGTTGAACTTATGCGAAAAAGCAGTACGAGAACGTCTGGCAAGCGAGTAAGTACTTTACCTCGCCGCGCAACCGTTGCAGACTATTAACGTCGCTTTTTTAACAAAGGAATACAGCATGACCCAAGTACTGCAAACTGAGCAGGCACCTGAAGCTATTGGCCCATATTCACAGGGTGTCGATCTCGGCAACATGGTACTGACTTCCGGTCAGATCCCTGTCAATCCAGTGACTGGTCAAATTTCACCAGAGATCACTGCTCAAACACGCCAATCACTCGATAACGTTAAAGCCGTTGTTGAAGCGGCGGGCCTCAAAGTGAATGACATTGTTAAACTGACTGTCTTCGTTAAAAACCTTGAGGACTTTGCGGAAATCAATAAAGTCTACGGCGCTTTTTTTGATGAGCACGGCGTAGAAAACTATCCCGCCCGTTCTTGTGTGGAAGTCGCTCGCCTTCCTAAAGATGTAGATATTGAAATTGAAGGGATTGCGGTGCGTCACGCGTAACCTATGCCGTTGCATACAAGAAAGCGGCGTTTAACGCCGCTTTTTTTATGCTTTCTCACACCTAAGCCATAGCATGCGTCGGCGTCATCGCACAAATGTGAGCAAATACCTGTGAGAACCAAGCCGTAAATTGCTCCGGCGAGTCCGCCAGTGCGACTTGTATATCTTGCTCCGACCACCAGCGACAATCCGATACCTCATCGGGGTTTAAAATCATCTCCACATGATTCACTTCACACGCAATCACCTGATCCCACTCGTGCTCAACCAGACCGTTATCCAGTTCAGCACGGTAGATAAAGGCAGGCCCCATGGCGAAATCAAGCGGACGCGCAATACCAAGCTCTTCATATAAACGCCGCTTGGCCGCGGCAGCCACAGGTTCATCTTTTTTGGGGTGCGAGCAGCAGGTATTGGTCCATAACCCACCGCTGTGATATTTGCTGTCAGCACGACGCTGAAGCAAGAACTCACGCTCACCGTCTTGGTTAAGACGGTATAACATGAGCGAAAAGGCCGAGTGCAGCCATCCTTGCTGATGGGCCTCCAACTTTTCAGCGGTCCCCTTGGGTTCACCCTCAGGTGACACCAAGACCACATGGTGACGCTGGGTTGGGGTCATGAGACACTCCTCTGTTATGCAGACTGCTTATTACGCTCAGCCACTTCCGCATCCAACTGCTCAAGTTTCGCTTTCATCAGTTGATGACAGTGTGCAGCAAGTTCGCGCACATTCTCTTTACTGTAGCCCTCGACCGATATCGGTGCCATCACTTCCACAATCACATGGCCGTTGTTCCAACGGTTCGCTTTGCAATGATGGGTCGAGCTACATACCACAGGCACCAGCGGCACTTGTGCGCCAATGGCGGCATGGAATGCGCCCGTTTTAAACGGCAATAAGCCACGGCCACGCGAACGTGTTCCCTCTGGGAATAACCATACGCATAATTGCTTCTCACGGATCTTTTCAATCACTTGAGCAATGGTTCCCATCGCTTTACTGCGGTTAGCGCGATCAATCAATACGTTACCGGTAAGCCAATACAACTGACCAAAAATCGGGATCCACAACAGGCTTTTTTTGCCCACAGTGACCGCACCCGGCATCAGTGCATTCGAGAGCGTGACCATGTCCCAGTTACTTTGGTGGTTAGCAATACACACACTCGCGCCCGGTTCACGTGGTGCGCCCTCGGCAAAGCGCAGCTCTACCTTGGTACCAAATAAGCCAGATAGACGACCAAACCATTTACTAATCTGGTAGCAGTTGCGTGGGTTACGTGGACTGAGTAGGCAATACAGCCCACCAAACACAAATAGCAAGATTGCGACAATCAGTACGGCAATCAGCCGTAACACAATAATCATTTCTCTCTCCAAAAGAGCAGACTGTCAAAGGCGAGTCAGTATACGGATTCGGAACAAAAATGCACCTAGTGAAAAAACGCACCTTCCAAAGAAGGTGCGTTCATTGGACTAGCTGTCTTGCTCGTCAATAAGGATTTCTACCGCGGAGACCCGTTGCAGGCCTCTTGGCAGCATGCTGCCACGACGACCCCGTTCACCACGGAAGTTGTCGAGGTCAGCGGCTTTTAGGGTCAACTTACGCTTGCCTGCATGCAGGGTCACCCCTGCTCCTTGCGGTAAGACATGTAACTGACTGAGCACCTCATCACGTGATTTGGCGCGCGCACCAGGGATATTGATAATCTTGTTTCCTTTACCTTTGCCCAACTGTGGCAAATCATGGATAGGGAATACCAACATCCGCCCCTCATTGGAAATGGCCAAGATCTGATCCGTTTCTAAGTCGTGAATACGGCGAGGCGGCATCACTTCGGCGTGCTCAGGCACAGTTAATAGCGCTTTACCACTACGGTTTTTCGACAGCATGTCTGCCTGTTTACACACAAAGCCATAGCCTGCATCCGAGGCAAGTAACGTCAGTTGGCTTTCATCCGCCATCATCACATGACGAATCGACGAGCCTGGAGTGATATTGATACGGCCCGTGATCGGTTCACCCTGACTGCGCGCCGACGGCAAGGTGTGCGATTCAATGGCATAGCTACGTCCGTCTGACCCCAAGAACACCGCGGGTTGATTGCTCTTGCCCGGCGCCGCATCGAGAAACTTGTCTCCCGCTTTATAGTTCAGCCCAGCCGCATCAACATCGTGCCCCTTGGCATGACGGATCCAACCTTTTTCCGACAGCACCACGGTGATCGGCTCACTGGGGATCAAATCACGCTCCGTCATGGCTTTGGCTTCTTCACGTTCCACCAACGGCGAGCGTCGATCATCACCGTACTTTTCAGCATCGGCGAGGATCTCTTTTTTGATCAAGGTATTCAACCGACGCTCTGAGCCTAACAGGGTTTGCAACTTGTCCCGCTCTTTGCTGAGCTCATCTTGCTCACCACGGATTTTGATCTCTTCGAGTTTGGCCAATTGACGCAGTTTGATCTCTAGAATCGCTTCCGCTTGCTTCTCACTAAGCCCAAAGCGCTTGATCAGTTCTGCCTTTGGATCATCCTCACTGCGGATGATTTCAATCACCTCATCAATATTGAGGTACGCGACCAATAAGCCCTCAAGAATGTGCAAACGCGCCAACACCTTCTCGAGACGATACTCCAAGCGACGACGCACCGTATCCCGACGGAACGTCAACCACTCCGACAGGATCATTTGCAGCCCTTTTACTTGCGGGCGTGCATCGAGGCCGATCATATTGAGGTTAACGCGATAGTTTTTCTCAAGATCCGTTGACGCGAATAAGTGATTCATCAACTGATCACTATCAACTCGGTTAGAGCGCGGCACCACCACGATACGTGTCGGGTTTTCGTGGTCAGACTCATCACGCAAGTCATCGACCATCGGCAGTTTTTTCGCCCGCATTTGGTTGGCGATTTGCTCGAGTAACTTGGCGCCAGAGACTTGATGCGGCAGTGCTGTGATCACAATGTCGCCGCTTTCTTTGTGCCAACGAGCTCGCATCTTGATGCTGCCACGACCACTGGTATAGAGCTTTTTCAGCTCGTGATGAGGTGTAATGACTTCTGCTTCAGTCGGATAATCCGGCCCTTTGACGTATTCCATCAGGCCATCCAGATCGATACTGGGTTTATCAATCATCGCCGCCAGCGCGTTAGCAAGTTCGCGCGCATTATGCGGGGGAATATCGGTGGCCATACCAACCGCAATCCCGGTCACCCCATTGAGGAGAATATGAGGAAGGCGCGCAGGTAAGGTTTTCGGCTCTTTCATGGTGCCATCAAAGTTTGGCACCCAATCCACAGTTCCTTGTCCCAGCTCTTGTAAGAGGACTTCCGAGAAGCGCGACAGGCGTGATTCGGTATAACGCATCGCCGCGAACGATTTGGGATCGTCCGGCGCCCCCCAGTTACCTTGACCATCCACCAGCGGATAACGATAAGAGAAAGGTTGCGCCATCAATACCATGGCTTCGTAGCAGGCAGAATCACCATGAGGGTGATACTTACCGAGCACGTCGCCAACGGTACGCGCTGATTTTTTATATTTGGCGGAGGCAGACAGCCCCAGCTCAGACATTGCATAAATAATTCGGCGCTGTACCGGTTTTAATCCGTCACCGATAAACGGCAGCGCACGGTCCATGATGACGTACATCGAGTAGTTGAGGTAAGCATCCTCTGTAAACTTGCGCAAGGCAAGCTGCTCGACGCCATCATAAGTCACCTCTGTCATGCTGATAGTATCCCGTTATATTTGTTTAAATCTCGGTCAGCTCGGCCATGTCGCCTTTTTGCTGCAACCAGTTACGACGATCTTCTGCCCGTTTTTTACCTAGCAGCATGTCCATCATTAATTGGGTTTGCTCAGGATCATCAATCGTCAGTTGCACCAAACGGCGTGTATTTGGATCCATCGTGGTTTCACGCAGTTGCAAAGGGTTCATTTCCCCCAGCCCTTTAAAGCGCTGTACGTTGATTTTTCCGCGTTTATTACTTAATCGCTCAAGGATGCCTGCTTTCTCGTCTTCATCGAGGGCGTAAAAGACTTCTTTTCCGCAATCAATACGGTACAAAGGCGGCATCGCAACATATACATGTCCTGCTTCGACCAGGGCACGGAAATGCTGCACAAACAACGCACATAACAGCGTCGCAATGTGTAGACCATCAGAATCCGCATCGGCGAGAATGCAGACTTTATCGTAGCGCAATCCGGACAGGTCACCGGAGTCAGGGTCTATCCCTAGCGCCACCGAAATATCATGCACCTCTTGGGAGGCGAGGACTTGGTCAGCTGATACTTCCCACGTATTAAGAATTTTACCGCGCAGCGGCATCACCGCCTGAAACTCACGATCACGAGCCTGTTTCGCTGAGCCGCCTGCYGAGTCACCCTCCACCAAAAAGAGTTCGGTGCGACTGGAATCTTGCATCGCGCAGTCTGTCAGCTTACCGGGCAACGCTGGTCCCGAGGCGACTTTTTTCCGTACCACCTTTTTCGCGGCGCGCATACGGCGATGCGCGCTGGCAATGCACACCTCAGCCAAACGCTCGGCCAAGTGAGGACGCTCGTTCAGCCACAAGCTAAAGGCATCTTTGACCACGCCAGACACAAAGGCCGCACATTGACGTGAGGACAAACGCTCTTTCGTTTGGCCGGCAAATTGCGGATCTTGGATTTTCACTGACAAGACATATGCACAGCGCTCCCAGATATCATCCGCGGTGAGCTTCACACCACGAGGTAATAGGTTGCGGAACTCGCAGAACTCGCGCATCGCTTCCAGCATACCTTGGCGCAAGCCATTGACATGGGTGCCACCTTGCGGCGTCGGAATTAAGTTAACATAGCTTTCAGTGGTTAATTCACCACCTTCCGGTAACCAAATCACCGCCCAATCGACCGCTTCGTTCTTGCCACTGAACTCACCGACAAAGGGAGTGTCAGGCAACAGTTCAAAGCCCTTCACACTGTCGGCAAGATAGTCTTTTAGGCCCGCTTCGTAGCACCAGCTAATGGTTTCATCGGTATTTTTGTCGGTGAAATTGATGGTTAAGCCCGGGCAAAGGACAGCTTTGGCTTTTAATATGGTTTTTAAGCGTGACAGCGAGAACTTACCGGAATCGAAAAACTGACTATCCGGCCAAAAGTGCACCCGCGTGCCACGGTTGCGTCGTCCGCACGTGCCAGTCACGGTCAAGTCTTGCACTTTGTCACCGTTTTCGAAGGCGATGTCATAGACTTGCCCATCGCGCTTGACCGTGATCTCAACACGACGAGACAAGGCGTTAACCACAGAGATCCCGACCCCGTGCAAACCACCACTAAATTGATAGCTTTTGTTGGAGAACTTGCCGCCAGCGTGAAGCTTACAGAGGATCAGCTCAACCCCAGACACCCCTTCTTCTGGGTGAATATCTACAGGCATCCCTCGACCATCATCAATCACTTCTAATGATTGGTCGGCATGAAGGATCACATCGATTTTACTCGCGTGGCCGGCAAGGGCTTCGTCGACACTGTTATCGATCACTTCTTGCCCTAAATGGTTAGGGCGACTGGTATCTGTGTACATACCCGGGCGTCGGCGCACTGGCTCGAGCCCGTTGAGGACTTCTATCGATCCTGCGTTATAACTTTGCTCTGTCATAATCGATTGGCTTAATAAATGTGATGACATGGTCAGCAAGGGGGCCTAGCTTGTCAAGCTCCGCCCCCTGTTACCGCGAGTTTATGTGAACTGCCATCCGCCTCGTACGCCGCCATGTTCAGACGAGACAAGGTTTGCCTAAGACGTTGGCAATAAAAGGAGGCTACAATCCAAGGAACTGGATAATGTCGGCGCAGTAGCGTTCAAAGCCAACAAAGCTATGATCGCCCTCTGGCTCAACCGTTTGTCGACTGGCACTAAATTTCTCAACCGCTTGACGATAGTCGAGCACTTCATCCCCCATTTGCTGCAGCAGCCAAAATTGCGAAGGGTGCGTCAAGGTAGGCACATCCAGCGTGCGCAGCGCCAAAATATCGTCAGCATCGAGTTGATAGCGCTCATGGGTGTAAGGATTCACCTGCTCGCCGATATAATCTTGCAATAACTCATATGGGCGTACCGCGGGATTGACCAACACCGCCGGTATATCATAGCGCTCACTGAGCCAAGTGGCGAGAAATCCCCCCAGTGAACTGCCAACGAGCCCCAGCTGATGGGTGGCACCATAGGTATCGACCAACTCAGTCAACAGGTTCACGGTGGGTTGTGGGTGGCTAGGCAGTTGCGGGACGAGTACCTGAATATCCGGGCGCATCGTTTGACAATACGCCCGCATTTGTCGTGCTTTTAACGACTGCGGAGAGCTATTAAAGCCATGGAGATAGAGCAGTGCTGAGGCCATAGGGTTAGTATCCACTGGAGTCAAAATCAGGACGGAACTGTTGCCCCGTCACACGCTCGACTTGGCTCTCAATTCGTCCATCACTATGCAAATCCAACCAGCGCCAGCCGGGGTTTTGGTTATCCAATGCAAAATCATGCGAGTCCGGCATAAATTGGATACAGGTTGACGGCGATGCCATAACTTGTACACCTTGATGGCGAACATTCAGCGCTTGGTGAATGTGCCCACACACCACAGCTTTTGCCTGTGGGTGGGCCGCCATGATCTGCCAAAACCGTTCGCGATTGACCAGTTTGTGCTGATCAAGCCAAGTACTGCCGGCCTCTAGGGGATGATGATGCAATAATACCAGCGCATGGCGCTGTGGGTAGTCGCTTAAATGCTGCTCCAAAAGGCGTAACTGTTCGCTAGACAATTCACCATGTGGCACGCCCGACACTTGGCTGTCGAGTAATATCATTTGCCAGTGTTTGCCAAGCAACACTTGTGAACAATGCGACAGCGAGCCAGATTGCAACACCGAACGCATTTCGGGTTGAAAATCATGGTTTCCCGGCAGCCAAAAACAGGGTTGCTGCCAACGCTGAATTCCATCTACAAAGCGGCGATAAGATAAAGCTGAGTGATCTTGAGATAAATCACCGGTCGCAATAATGGCGTCAAAGGTACGTTGTGTGGCGCTTATCGCATCAAGCACCGCATGATAGCTATGCAGTGTATTAACACCCAGCAAACTGCCCTGTTCGTCCGCGAACAGGTGCGTGTCGGTGATTTGCAGAAGGCGAATACAATCGCCGTTCGCGTTCTCAATCTGGCAAGGCTGCAACGTTGAAAATACCTTTGCTGGTTTAGTTTAACGATGATTTATACACGGAGTCTGAGGCGGTCACGCCGCGGCGCAAACAGTGCGCCAGCCAATCAGACAAAAATGCATTAACCTGATGTTTTTCATTGCGCTGATGCATGCGCGGATTCGGATAATCATAACGCGGTTTTAGTCGTGAAATCTGCTGCGTGGTACACACTTCAGCAACACGTGCATCATGGTATAGGCGCACGGTTAAATTCGCGCGTAAGTAGTCGGGTGCTTGGCCTTTGCCGAGCTGGGCAATGTCCAGTAAGGTAGTGTAACGGGTTGACTCACGGACAACCAACGCATATTCCTGCCCTTGAATATCGTATCGACACACTTGCCCGACCTCGTCGCGTTTAGGCATTAAACGGACAAGTTTGGCGTAGTTGGTTTCATACAGGCGCATCATCGCCGGCAAGTCGACTCGATAATCTGTTTTCACACACACCTACTGTTTATTGATTGTTTTGTTCATTATAGCTTTGACGTAGCCGACTAGCATTGAGTTCCAACCATTGCAGCGCAATGATGGATGCCGCGTTTTCAATCTCGCCATCGACCACCTTTTGATACGCCTGTTGACGTGAGAATCGATGAACCAAGATATCTTCATTTTCGCTTACCAATCCGTGTACGCCAGTCGCTTCAGACGCATCGACAATCGCCACAAAGACCTCTAATTGTTCCGAGCAGCCGCCGGAGCTGGATAAATAGCGGGTCACTCGCTCCATCTGCTGCAATAAAAGGCCGGCTTCTTCCCGCGCCTCGCGATGTGCCACTTGCTCGGGAGACTCTTGCTTATCCATCATGCCCGCAACAATCTCAAGCTGCCATGGCGAAGCCCCTGCTGCCATCGCACCGACGCGAATTTGTTCTAGCATAACCACTTCGTCACGCACAGGGTCATAGGGAAGTACTGCCACCGCATGACCACGCTCAAACAACTCGCGAACCACGGTGCCACTCCAACCGCCTTTAAACAATCGGTGACGAAACTGATAGCGATGAATTGAGAAAAACCCTTGATAGCATGGTGAGATATCTTCAATCACAATGTCTTCACGGCCAAACTGACCGGGGGGATGGCTGGACATACTCGCTCCTTGCTATTCGTGGTGGCGGTGCAGTCATATCATTGGCACGGCTGCGCCGCAAACCTTAAACTTAACTTTTTTGATAAAAGTTACAACTATTTTTAAGTCCCAATCGCAAACCGGATAGTTTACACTCAATATCTCAACAAATTGTCAGTTTCACGCAAGCATAATTGCGGTAAGCTAGTTGTCGTATTCTTATTGAACAGCTCAAATTCAGGGATTCTACCTATGAAAAAATTGCTCCCTTTGGCATTAGGCTTGGCACTCGGCAGCCTAAGCTCCGTGGCTCTAGCCGACGATCTCGCCCAAATTTACCAACAAGCGAAGCAAAGTGATCCCACACTCAATCAAGCCGCTGCTGAACGTGACGCTGCGTTTTCAGCCGTGGATGCAACGCGCGGTACATTGCTACCCCAAATTGGGTTAAATGCTGGCTATTCGATCACCCGCAATGACAGCAACGATCAGCGTGACAGTAACACCACCAGCGCAGACATCAGTCTAAGCCAACAAATTTTTAAGCGTGATAGCTGGATCAACCTCGATATCAGCGAAATGCAAGCGCGTCAGCTAGATGCCGTTTACGCCGCGCAACAGCAAGGCTTGATGCTGCGTGTCGCACAAGCCTACTTTGATGTACTCCGTGCCATGGACAAGCTGGAATTTGTCAAAGCAGAGAAAGCGGCGGTTGGCCGTCAGCTTGAGCAAACCAAACAACGTTTCGAAGTCGGGCTCTCCGCGATTACCGACGTACACGATGCACAAGCGCAATATGACGCAGTACTCGCCGACGAAATCTTGGCCCAGAATGCCCTAACCAATAGCTATGAAGGCTTGCGTGAGATCACTGGTGAAGCGCCACGTGATTTGCGCGTGTTAGATACCGCACGTTTTAGCGCGAGTAAACCTCAGCAGCAGCCTACCGCGTTGGTTGAAACTGCCGAAGAGAAAAACTTGAAGCTGTTGGCAAGCCGCATTGCGCGTGATACGGCCAAAGAGCAGATCAAGCTAGCTGAGTCTGGCCATCTTCCGACTTTAACGTTTAGCGCTAAATATGGCATGACAGATGTCGATAATCAGCATACTCCAGGCTCAGTCGATTCTAACGAAGGGACTGCCGGACTCACCTTTAGTTTGCCACTGTTTACGGGCGGAAGCACCTCAGCGAATGTTGAGAAAGCGCAGTATAACTACGTTGCAGCCTCGGAAAGTTTGGAAGCCACGTTCCGTTCAACCGTTAAGGACGTTCGCGCCTTCTATAACGACATTAACGCTTCTATCGGTGCCTTGCGTGCCTATGAGCAAACGGTCATTTCTGCGCGTTCAGCCCTTGAGGCGACAGAAGCTGGCTTTGAAGTGGGCACACGTACCATTGTGGATGTGCTTGATGCCACACGCCGCCTGTACGATGCCAACCGTAATCTGTCGAATGCGCGTTACGACTACATCTTGAGCCGCCTTCAATTGCGTCAAGCCGTGGGGACACTTAGCGAGCAGGACTTGCTAGAAATCAACAAAGGCTTGATTGAAAAGCGCTAAGCATTAGCCGCTATTCTTGATCTAAAAAGGTGCCCTCAGGCACCTTTTTTATTGACGGTTACTCGCTCGGTTTTATTGACCGCGACGAATTGACTCAATGATTTCGGTGGTGGAACAGCCGTCTTCAAAATTCAGCACTTTCACCTCGCCACCGTTATCCATCACCGCCTCAGCACCCGCTATCTCATCAACCTGATAATCGCCGCCTTTGACCAATAGGTCAGGCAAGACAGCACCAATCAGGCGCGCAGGTGTTTCTTCACTAAAGGGCACCACCCAGTCGACCGCCCCCAAGCCAGCCAATACTGCCATACGTCGGTCAGTCGGGTTGACGGGACGTCCAGGCCCTTTCAAGGCTTGAACCGATGCGTCGGTATTCACCGCCACAATCAGACGATCTCCCAGTTTGGCGGCTTCATTCAGGTACGCCACATGGCCAGCATGTAAAATGTCAAAGCAGCCATTGGTCATCACCACTTTTTCGCCGCGCCCTTTGGCGACTTTCACCGCCTCAATCAACTGCGCTTCTGTGGTAACACCAAACCCAGATTCGTGCGAGCCATGAATCGCTTCGGTCAACTCTATGGTAGATAAGGTAGAGGTACCGAGTTTACCGACCACTACACCAGCCGCCGCATTCGCCAGTGCGCAGGCCTCTTCGATGGGTTTGCCCGCTGCCAACGATGCCGCCAACACCGAAATCACAGTATCGCCGGCCCCGGTCACATCATAAACTTCTTTAGCCAGTGTCGGCAGATTCAGTGGGGCGACATCGGGACGAAGTAGCGTCATACCGTGTTCACTGCGGGTCACCAATAATGCACCCAACTGATATTTTTCAATCAGCGCAACGCCTTTTTCGACCAAGTCTTCATCACTGTCTACCCGTCCAGCAACCGCTTCAAACTCAGCCATATTTGGGGTTAATAAGCTGGCACCACGATAGCGCTCAAAATCAGTACCTTTCGGATCCACCAAGGTGGTCACACCGGCTTGCTTGGCCGCCTGAATCAAAGGTTGGACTTGCGACAGTGCACCTTTCGCGTAATCGGACAAAATCATGGCCTGACATTGCGGTAAAGCCGCTTCGACTTTTGCCAACATAGGGGCCACATCCACGCCCTCAAACCCCTCTTCAAAATCAAGACGGATCAGCTGCTGGTTGCGACTCATCACCCGCAGTTTGGTAATCGTGGGGTGGGAATCGAGCGCGACAAAATCGCACGCAACCTTGAGCGAGTGAAGTTTCTGCGTGAGCGCATCGGCTTGCTCATCCTTGCCTGTCAAACCAATGAGTTGGGTATGACCCCCTAACGCAGCTATGTTCATGGCAACGTTAGCTGCGCCACCGGGGCGCTCTTCTGTTTGATTGATCTTCACTACAGGTACAGGTGCCTCAGGCGAAATTCGCCCCGTTGGGCCATACCAATAGCGATCAAGCATCACATCACCCACGACCAAGACTTGGGCTTGGCTGTAGTCAGGAAGGCTAAGTTTCATCTGGATCTCCGATACTGTCGTTACTGGGCGATAGTAGCACAGCCCCAATAAAAATGACCTATTGTGAGATGGCGCGCCGTACAAAAAACACGCAAAAACATTTCGATACCGTCACAGTGAGGCAGGTTCGCGCACGATTGTGGCGGGACAGCTTTTTAATTTTGCTCTACAATAGCGCAAGCCTCTCGGCCCCTTCTGGTTTTGGTTTTCATGAGTCATTAACGCTATGAGCGATTTTTCAGCGCCCACTTTTCGGATTGGGTTTGTTCACCCTCGGTATTGGCACACTTGGCTTGGTGTCGGATTTATGTATCTGGCAAGTTGGCTTCCTTATCGCGTCCAGTTTTATTTGGGCCGCGGTCTGGGTCGACTCATGTATACGCTGATGAAACGCCGCGTTGGCATCGCCGATCGTAACCTTGCGCTCTGCTTCCCAGAAATGACCCGCGCTGAGCGTGCCGCGATGGTCAAAGAAAATTTTGCGAATTCGGGCCTTGCCTTGTTCGAAACGGGTATGGCGTGGTTTTGGCCCAAGTGGCGAATCAACAAGCATGTCACCATTGAAGGGTTGGACACTCTGATTGATCTGGAAAAGCAAGGTAAAGGGGTTTTGCTGATCGCCGTCCACTCGCTCAATCTAGAAATCGGTGCACGTGGCCTTAGTGACCAAACACCTGGCGTTGGCGTTTACCGCCCCAATACCAACCCTGTCTATGACTGGTTCCAGTTTCGTGGCCGAATGAAACGTAACATTGGCGTGGATCGAAAAGACGTCAAGTCCATGATCCGCTACCTCAAAGAGGGACACCGGATGTGGTACGCCCCCGACCATGACTATGGCCGACGCCGCTCAACCTTTGCGCCGCTTTTTGCGGTCGAAAAAGCCTGTACCACCACAGGGACGAGCTTGCTCGCTACTGCCGGCCATGCAACCGTGGTGCCTTTTTCCGTGATACGCCAACGACGCAATGGGCAGTATCACGTTAAGATAGAGGCGTCAATCAAACACTTTCCTAAAGACGCCCATGAAGCCGCCGTGGTTACCAACCAAGCGGTTGAACGTTTAATTCTTCGCGCCCCTGAGCAATACATGTGGCTACACCGACGTTTTAAAACACGCCCCGAAGGTGAGCCTTCGTTGTATTGAGTTAAAAAAGGGCTGCTCGCGCGGCCCTTTTTGCGGCTATGGCTGACCTAACCACTGATGCCAAGCCTGTTCGACCACCTCTCTTTGCGTCACAAATTCGCTTTGAGGCACCACCCCTGATTCACCAGCAAGGTGGCTGCGATGAAGCGCATTACGCATACCGGTATACGCCTCTTTCAGCGCCAAAGCTTGTGATATCGGCATCACACCAGTCTCTCCGGCTTGTTCAAAAATACGCGCATTATCGCTGTAGCGCGTTAAGGCCGGATACTGCTGGCTATGGCTTAACACCAAGTACTGCGCCAGAAACTCAATATCCGTGATCCCACCTTTATCTTGCTTAATCGCAAACACGGCTGGGTCATGTCGGTGCGCATGCTGGCGCATTTTCTCTCGCATCGACGAGACCTGCTCACGCAGTGTCTCTGGGTCTCTTGGGATGGTAAGAATGCGCTGACGAACCTCAGAAAATGCCCGGCTTAAAGACGGATCGCCATAGATCATGCGCGCACGCACTAGCGCCTGATGCTCCCAAGTCCACGCTTCGTTTTGCTGGTAATCCGCATACGCTTCCAAGGTACTGACTAACATTCCTGAGGTACCCGAGGGACGCAGACGGGTATCAATTTCATATAACACCCCAGATGCCGTGCGGGTTGAGAAAAGATGCACAATGCGTTGCGCCAGTCGTAAATAAAACTGACGGCCATCGATCACCTTGCGGCCATCGGTTTCTATATGGCTTGGACAGTCATGCAAAAACACCACATCCAAATCGGAGTTGTAACCTAACTCCCAACCGCCGACTTTGCCATAGCCGACCACGGCAAAGCCGCGCCCTTCACGGTCGGTTAAATGCGTAGGCTGACCATATTTTTCGGTCATTTGGTACCACGCTTGATTGACCACCGCTTCCACAATTGCTTCGGCTAAATAGGTTAAGTGGTCACTCACTCGCATCACCGGCAATACCCCCGCAATATCAGCGGCGGCAATTTTCAGTAACTGGGTTTGCTTGAATTGACGCACCGCTTCCATCTGCTGTTCCATATCTTCAACCGGGATCCGCGCCAGATAGTCCCCAAGCTCACTCCGATACGCGTCGGGCGCTAACGGTTGATAGAGATGGGTTAAATCCAATAGCTCATCCAACAGCATGGGGTAACGGGCAAGCTTTTCTGCGACCAAGGGACTCGCGGCACATAAGCGTAGGACTTGGTCAATGGCGCTAGGGTGTTCGTCCAGAAGCTCAAGGTAGGTCGTGCGTGTCGCAATATTGACCAATAAGTGAGTAATATGCGGCAGTACGCGTTCAGGATGAGGCTGCGCCAGTAATTTACTGAGTAATACTGGCATAAGGCGGTTTAGCACATCCCGACCTCTCGGGCCCAAGGTCCGCTTTGCCAGCTCTTGCTTAAAGCTCAGCAATTGATCTGCGATGCTGGTCTCCGGCACGCCAAGATCGGCCAAGATCAAATTCGCATTATCGGGATCCCGCGCCATCGCCCACAAGTCATGATATTCGCTATCAACGTCGGCATCGCCTTCTTGCTCATCATCCCCAATCAAGCCAGAAAACACCTGATGGACCGCATGCATATGCTGGTGAATTTTAGCGACCAAGGATGGCCAATCCGATTCATTTAACGCCGCACACAGACGTGCTCGATCAAGCTCCGTCTCAGGAAGGGTTTGGGTTTGTTTATCGTCAATCGCTTGCAGCAGGTTTTCTACCCGACGCAAGTAAAGGTACGCGGCCTTCAACTGCGCCACATCGTTAGCGGGTAATAACGCCAGCTCATCCAGCGCCGCCAAGGTCTCTAACAAGCCCCGCTGACGCAAACTCGGCTCTCGGCCCCCGCGGATCAGCTGAAAAGATTGGGCAATAAACTCAATTTCGCGAATACCGCCGGCGCCTAATTTAATATTGTCCGTCAAACCACGTCGACGGACCTCACGCTGAATCAACTGCTTCATACGACGCAGTGCTTGAATGGCACTAAAGTCGATATAGCGACGAAAGACAAACGGGCGCAACATCTGACGCAAGCTTTGATAGCAATCGTATTGCTCTTTGCCCATCACCCGCGCTTTGATCATCGCATAACGCTCCCAATCTCGGCCTTGTTCTTGATAGTAATCTTCGAGCGCAGCAAAGCTCATCACTAAAGGACCACTATCGCCAAAGGGGCGCAAACGCATATCAACCCGATAGCAAAAACCATCCACGGTCGGTTGGTCGAGCGCTTTAATCAAACGTTGTCCTAATCGGGTAAAAAACTGCGCATTGGCGATACTGCGTCGCGCACCTTGCGTTTCGCCATTGTCGGGATAGGTAAAAATTAAATCGATGTCTGAGGAAAAGTTCAGCTCACCGCCCCCCAGCTTGCCCATGCCAAGGATCAACATAGGTTGCGCCTCACCTTCCGCATTCATTGGCGTGCCCCATGACTGAATGCAATGCGCATAAAGCCATTGATAGGCGGCCAGTATTTGCGCCTCAGCCAATGCCGATAGATGCTGCAAACTTTGTTCTACTGACCAATTACCTTGGATATCTTGCCAAGCAATCCACACCAGCTCTTGTTGGCGCACCTGACGCAACACGCGATGGAACGCGGCTTCATCGTTAACCGATTCAAGTGCTTGGGCTAATAAGGATGGGTACTGACTCGCGCGACATGGATCATCACGATGTTGGTATAACCAGTCCAATAAACCGGCTTGCTGTAATAGGGCGGCCGCAATAAATTCACTGCATCCAAGCGCCCGCTCGAGTTGCTCGAGGGCACTATCTTGCCAGCGCGCCWATGCGTCTGCACAGTGCGCTTCAAGCTGGGAGGTATGATGATTGATGGTTGGGGCAAGCATATCAGGCAAAGCCATGGTGATTCCTTGTTGCGCTATCCTGCTTTGACATTAACAAAAAACGGCCCGCATGCGCAGCGGGCCGTTCCAGAGTGTGAAAAACGCGTCGATTAAATCTTGAATGCGCCAATTTTTTCATTAAGCGATTGGGCACTTTGCTCCACCATTTCTGCAGTTTCATGCAACTCGGTGACCACGGTCACAGAAGCTTGCACCAGCTCTTTCACGTTGGTGAGATTTTGGTTCATTTCACCCGCGACCGAAGCTTGTTGCTCAGACGACGAAGCAATTTGGAAATTCATATCATTGAGAGAACGGATCTGCGCCACGATTTGATCGAGTTCCCCGCCCGCTTRGCTGACCGAATCAACACTGCTATCAGCCTCACTCACACTACGCTCCATCAAGCTCACTGCTTGTTGTGCACTTTGCTGCAATTGGGTGATCATATCCTGAATCTCCACCGTCGCCTCTTGGGTATGTTGTGCCAACTTACGCACTTCATCGGCAACCACCGCAAATCCACGTCCGCTATCCCCAGCACGCGCCGCTTCTATTGCGGCATTGAGAGCCAGCAAATTGGTCTGCTCAGAAATCCCTTGGATAGTGACAACCACAGTGCCAATTTTTTCCACTTGCGATTCAACTTGGCTCACTACGTGTGAGGACTGACTAATGTCGCTAGACAACTCGTTGATGGTGTTGATGGTCGTTCCCACATAGCGCTGACCACTTGCCGCCTGTTCATTCGACGCTTCAGTGGCTTTCGAGGCTTCACGCGTATGTTCAGCCACATTCTGCACCGTGGCACTCATCTCACTCATCGCTGAAGCAAGCTGATCGATTTCGGCAAACTGTTCCTGCGCAGATTCTTTTGTCTCCGCCATACTGATGGTCATAATCTCTGCTAACGAGGATAACTCATCAGCGGCTTGACGCTGTGCATCAATCACATCCACCAGTTGTTGGCGAGAGGTCTCGAGCTCACGCGCCAGATCGCCAAACTCATCACGGCTGTTCATTTCGATTGGCTCGCTTAAATCTCGCTGCGCCAAGGCTCGAATTCTATCGGTGAGGTAATTGATTTGCCGCAGCATAATATTGGAGCCACCCAGCAAAATGACCATAAAGGAGATAATCATCAGTGCCGTCTGCCAAGCTATTTGGATCATATAGTCGTGATAATACGACTGGGCTTCCGACGTTGGCTGAGAGGCAACAATCCACCAATCACTGCCGGCAACAGGCACCGCATAACCATGTCGTGCACCGTCATACACCGTATAGCTGAATGCGCTGGATTGATTGAGAAATAGGTCAGCCACGTCGCTATCTTGGTGATCATCTGGCACGCGTAGCTCAGCGAATTGGGTCATTGAAGGATGTGCCCACACCTGACGCTTTTTAYCATTCACCAAGTACAAATAGGCACCTTCGTTAAACTCGGCATTCATACTCTCGACCGCTTCTCGCATCAGCCGCTCACCGTCAGGCTGTGCCATCAATGCTTTGGTCATGGCAGCGCCCGAGCGCGCCAATTCTTGTGTCTGTTTGAGGGTAAAATCCACCACAGATTGACGGAATGTTTGTGCATCCCATAATTGCTTACCCACCAACAACACGGTGCTAAATACCATCAAAATAACCAGCTTGGGAACTAAACGCAGATTGGTTACTGGTTTTTCCCATGCATAGAAGCTATGTTTCGCCATAATCCTGCACACTCCATGCCCACATCAATGCTGACTCGCGACCCTACGAGGCGGGCGATAATTATTCTCGACAATTCGTTATATCGGTAAATCCGGCGATGACTAAACCCTTGTTTACCTTATTTGTGATAATTGCCCACATCCATATTCAATAATGATAAGTTAATCAGCACAACAGATGCCCCTGATACCTCACCGCGCGGTTATAACTAACCGAGTAACCTAGCGTTTTGATGTAGATTGCGTTTCTTTCCGCTTGGAGAAGATCGTTATTCAATTTGCGATCGCACACGCAGTATAAAAAAAGCAGCTCCTTGAGCTGCTTTTATAAGAAGGCATTTAATCTTGCCAATAGKGGGTAAGCGTCAGGCCTGTTTGTCGACTTTGCGTCATCGCGTGTAATAACGACTCTTCTTTACGCGCCAACCATTTTTCTGCTTGCTTCTTATCTTCGTCGTCATCCAACTCTGCCACCAGTTCACGCACAGGCTCGAGTAGACGCAGCTCTTCAATGCCTTGCAACATATCCAGCCAAGGCAGGCGGAACGCTTTACGCCGGCTTTTATCAAACAAAGACGCGAGGCAGGTACCCAGTAACAAGTTGCGTTGCAGTCTTGGATACTGATCAAAATAGTCGTGCCGCGTCAGGGTTTTGGTCTCATCAAAAACCGCCAACAGCTCTTGCCAAGAATCAGGCAAGGCTTTGTCGGCAAATTGCTGGATAGGCTGGGCAAGCTTTTCTTCCGCTTTGTCATCTAGGAAAGGCTGCCATCCTTTGGATAAAATCCACCGACTTAAATCCAACAGCAAGTTGCAGTAACGTGACGCATGGAGTAGCGCAACCACGTCTTCTCGCTCAGGCAAGGTTTCGTGCTTGTCTTTCAGTGCCTTAACCAAGGATTTACGGGCATTAAGTTTGCGTAAATATTGCCCCTTATCTTCGCATAAACGAGCAATGGCAGTGGCATGGTCAAGCCAAGCTAGCTCGCCTTCAAACCATTGCAGCTCTTGGCGCAAAAGGGTGCTAGCACGGCGAGGCACCACGCTACCAAACAACGCAAGCGCTTGACGGATCAGTAATACCGCGTAGCGAATTTCTTGCAGCGCATCGAGCGATTCTCGCTCAATGTAGATTTGCTCATGGTAATGCCAATGGCTCAGCGCATGCTCCAAAATACGGATCAGCGCTTTCTCTTGAGAGTCGTCATCACGTAACTTCACAATCGATAGTGCCGTGACCGGATCGCCTTGGTAACCCGTTGCTAAACGATAGCCACGCGCAGCCTTACTTAAATTACCAAGACGCACGCCGCCTTCATCAGCCAAGTTACGCGCCAGTGAGAACAATGCATCGGTTTGACCAGAAATCAACTCCAGTTCAACCTCAGAAATCACGTCTTTATCACCCGCATCCGTCGACACTTCGCCTTGATCACAGGCCAGTTCGATCTGGCTGCCGTCTTCGGTCGCCAAAAGCCACTGACGGCGCACAAAATCAGTCGAAAATAGCGGCTGAAGTTGACTCGCAAGCGCTTGTATATCTAATCCATCGGGCCATGCTTCGACCGGGATCAAAGAAAGGTCCGGCTCAGGTCCGTTAAGCTCGGCGTTGTACTCAGGGCGTTGATGTAGCCCTGCGACCACCCGGCCCGCCGTTTTCAGCGTTTGAATGTAAACGCCGTCAAAGCGGCGCACCCGCAAACCGATATCGTGTTTGCGTAGGGTAAAATCTGGCGTATCAAAGTAGATGTTTCCCAGCTCGCGCTGGCTCTGCTGTAGCTGCTTTACACCGACAATTTTATCGCGAATGCGGTGAGAGAAGTCAGAAGAGACAAAAAACTTGAGCTCTATCTCAGTGTCCATACGGGTACCTATAGCCAATTGCCAGACAAGGATATGAACAATTGATCCTGTCGGCAAGTACTGGAGTTATCAGGCTTGATCAGGCGCAATGAGGGTGAGATCACAAAAGCTGTTTCTTTAACCAATGTTCTGCGCTACCATTCGCCGCTCCGATATACCATCGTTGAACGTTTGGCCTCCATTTTGCCCTTTGGGCACGAGGCAACCAGGTAGATTACGGCTATGCCAGTAAATACAATTGTCGGGCTGTTTGCAAAAAGCCCAATTAAACCCTTACAACGCCATGTTAATCGTGTGAACGATTGCTGTGCGTTACTCATTCCTTTTTTTAACGCCTGTGAGCGTCAAGATTGGGAACAGGCTAACCAACTGCGTCAGCAAATTTCTGATATTGAGAAAGACGCAGATACACTGAAACGCAATATACGACTCAAACTTCCCCGCGGTCTCTTTATGCCTGTTGATCGGACAGACATGCTGGAGCTGCTCACCCAACAGGATAAGTTGGCAAACTTGGCAAAGGATATCGCTGGCCGCGTGATTGGCCGTCAGCTCCGTATGCCCCCCTCGATGAATGATGCCTTTATCGCCTACGTCCAGCGTTGTTTGGATGCAGCCGATCAAGCACGCCGTGTGATCAATGAACTGGAAGAGTTACTAGAAACTGGGTTCAAAGGCCGCGAAGTGACCTTGGTGGCAGAAATGATTCATCAGTTGGATGTGATTGAAGACGATACCGACTCCATGCAAATCCAACTTCGCCAAGCATTGATGGCTGTCGAACACGAATATAACCCGGTCGACGTCATGTTCTTGTACAAAATCCTTGAGTGGGTCGGTGAAATCGCCGATCAAGCGCAGCGTGTTGGCGCGCGCTTAGAGGTGATGCTTTCCCGTTCCTAACCGAGTGATGTAATAACAAGGTACTACAATGGAAATCCTGATGAATCACGGGACCATTTTAATTATGGTCGCCGCGGCTTTTGGTTTTTTAATGGCAATTGGTATCGGCGCCAACGACGTCGCCAATGCAATGGGCACGTCGGTCGGCTCTAAAGCGCTGACCGTGAAACAAGCCATTATTGTTGCCATGATTTTTGAATTTGCTGGCGCTTATCTTGCTGGCGGCGAGGTAACAGACACCATCCGAAAGGGGGTAATTGACACCGCACTCTACGCGGATCAACCGCTTGAGTTGGTGTTTGGTATGATGTCAGCCCTGCTGGCGGCTGGCACTTGGTTACTCCTTGCCTCATACATGGGCTGGCCAGTATCGACGACCCACTCTATCATCGGCGCCATCATTGGCTTTGCCTGCCTGTCTGTCGGCTCTGAGGCGGTGGATTGGCACACCGTACAAAGCATTGTGGGCAGTTGGATTATCACACCGCTTATCTCGGGCATCTTTGCCTACCTCATCTTCCTCAGTGCACAACGCCTTATCTTCGATACCGATCATCCGGTGCTAAACGCCAAACGCTTTGTTCCCATTTATATGTTTATCACTGCGTTTATCATCGCGATGGTAACCATTAAAAAAGGCCTCAAACACGTTGGTCTTCACCTCTCCGCCTTTGAGGCCATTAGCGCGTCTATCGTGCTCTCTGCGCTGATTATGTTCTATGGGGTGTACTATATTTCCCGTAAGTATCGCGGCGACGAGAATCAAGGCTTTCAAGGCGTTGAACGTATTTTCAGCTTGTTGATGGTCGTCACCGCCTGTGCAATGGCATTCGCTCATGGTTCTAATGATGTGGCTAACGCGATTGGTCCTCTGTCTGCGATTGTGGCCACGGTACAAAACCTAGGGGAAGTGGCTGAGAAAACCCATATCGCTTGGTGGATTCTGCCTATGGGCGGCATCGGGATCGTAGTCGGTTTGGCTACACTCGGACACCGCGTGATGGCCACCGTGGGATCAGGCATTACTGAACTCACCCCAAGCCGCGGTTTTGCTGCACAATTGGCGACCGCAAGTACCGTCGTCGTCGCTTCAGGAACAGGCCTGCCTATCTCGACCACCCAAACCTTGGTGGGAGCGGTGCTCGGCGTCGGCTTTGCCCGTGGTATTGCCGCACTCAATTTAGGCGTAGTGCGTAACATTGTCGCCTCTTGGCTTATCACGCTACCGGCTGGCGCCTTGCTAGCTGTGATCTTTTACCATGTGATGACCGCTGCATTTGCGTAAACTGAGCGAGTGATGTCAAATCACGGTCAAAAAAAGGGGAGCATGGCTCCCCTTTCCTTTTGGCCTATGGCACTATGCGCAACAAAGGCGATGTGTACCATACTGAAAAAACGCAAAGGACCCCAGACGTGAAACACCTGTATTCTGCTCTTATGTTGCTGATTGTACTTGTGGCCCCCCGTGCAATGGCAGAAAACTATATTTCCGACGAATTGTTTACCTACATGCATTCTGGTCCAGGTACACAATATCGCATTATTGGTAGCGTCGATGCGGGCGATAAAATCACCGTATTAAGCCGCGACCGCGATGCTGGTTATACCCAAGTGGTTGATAGCCGTGGCCGTAAAGGCTGGGTAAAAAGTGATTACGTCACCACGCAACCGGGCTTAAAAGAGCGACTGCCTGCACTAGAAGCGGAGCTGAAAAGGGTTAAATCCGCGCTGGCAAGCGCCCAAGATGATGCCAAAGCACAACAAAAAGGCTTGGTTGAATCGCTAGCAAAACGCAACGAACAAATTTCCAAGCTGGAAGCACACAGCAGCGATCTCAATAAGAAGTTGATTGAGGCACAAAGTGAAATTCGTGCACTGCGCGCCAAGATTGATACCCAAAAAGACGACCTGCTGATGCGCTGGTTTACCTACGGCGGTATGGTGGCTGGCGGCGGCTTACTGTTTGGCCTTGTGCTGCCACATCTTATCCCACGTAAAAAACGTCGCCGTGACGGCTGGGCATAATGACTGAAAAAGGCTGCCTCGGCGGCCTTTTTTATTGCAACCGCCACGCCAATTTTCAGGCACAAAATATCCGTGCTGCATTTCAATATGTATACTTGGAAAAGAAATCGGAGTCAGCATGGTTGCCATGCCGGATTCCAAGGTTAATCCAAACAAGGAGTCTCGTGTGAAACATTATCTTGTCGGCGGAGCAGTACGTGATGCGCTATTAGGCTTGCCGGTCACAGATAAAGATTGGGTGGTCGTGGGTGCGACCGTCGAGCAAATGCAAGCGGCCGGTTACCAGCAAGTCGGCCAAGACTTCCCCGTGTTTTTACACCCCACCACACACGAAGAATATGCCCTCGCCCGTACCGAGCGTAAATCAGGCCAAGGCTACACCGGGTTTATTTGCGACTTCTCACCAGATATCTCACTGGAAGCGGACCTTCAGCGCCGCGATCTCACCATCAACGCCATTGCCCAAGACGAAGATGGCAGCTTGATTGACCCGTATGGCGGTCAGCAAGATTTACACAACCGGATTTTGCGCCATGTCTCGCCCGCCTTTAGCGAAGATCCATTGCGGGTACTCAGGGTGGCACGGTTTGCCGCTCGTTTTGCGCCGCTCGGCTTTACCCTTGCCGATGACACTCTCACGCTGATGAAGACGATGGTCGCCAAGGGCGAGCTCGCCCACCTCACCCCTGAGCGGATTTGGCGCGAGTGGGAGAAAGCGCTTGGCAGTGATTGTCCCGATGTGTTTCTTGCTGTGCTGCGCGATTGCGGTGCCCTAGCGGTGGTGCTTCCTGAAATCGACGCCCTGTACGGCGTGCCAAACCCAGCCAACTGGCACCCTGAAATCGATACCGGCGTCCACACGGAAATGGTCAGCCGTTATGCCGCCTCATTGACCGACGACAAAGCCATCCGCTTTGCCGCACAAGTCCATGATCTCGGTAAGGCCCTCACCCCAGCCTCTATTTTGCCCGGCCATCGCGGCCACGGCGATCGCGGGCTGCCCGTGATTAAAGATCTGTGCGAGCGACTACGTATCCCCAACGCTTATCGGGATTTGGCCTTGGTGGTCAGTGCGCACCACTCCAAAATTCACAAGTGCGATCAACTCAGTCCTGAGCATTGGGTGGCGCTATTTAATCAAATCGATGCGTGGCGCAAACCCGAACGGGTCGAGCAATTGGCCTTGGCGTGTTTAGCTGATGTGCGTGGCCGCAAGGGGCGTGAAAACTATCACTATCCACAAGCCGATGCCTTACGCGAGCGCTTTGCTTGCGCGCAACAGGTAGACGTTAAGCCGATTGTCGACGCCGGCTTTAAAGGCGCGGCGATTCGTGATGAGCTGCATCGCCAGCGTATTCAAGCGGTGGCCGCGTGTCCGGCGCCCGCCTGTCCCGACGCGGTTAGCGCATCGCGTTAACGGAATTCTCGCGCGGCCACCGACAAGGTGGTGAGCGTCGGAGTCAGGTCAATCAACTTACCGGCAATCACGTGCACCACCTCGCCTTGCCGCTCGACAATGCCATGCACTTTCAACACCTTGGCTTGCATAAAAGCACGGGATTGCGCCCGTGCCGTCCCCGCCCAAACCACCACATTGATATTGCCCGTCTCGTCTTCCAAGGTGACAAAGGTCACGCCACTGGCGGTACCGGGGGATTGCTTGCCCGTCACCACACCCGCTACCGCGACCCAGCTTTGTGGCGCACACTGTGATAACTCAACACCACGGGTAAAACGCCCCAACGTACCGGCTTGCGCCATCAAACGAATGGGATGATCAGTGAGCGACAGCCCCATGGCCGCGTAATCTTCAATCACGTTCTGCCATTGGGAAGGCGAGTGAGGCAACGCCACCTCATCGTCACTGGCGGCCAGTAGCGGTAGTTGCCGCTGCTGATCCATCAGCGCCCAGCGCGCCTGATAGCGATTGCCAGCCAGCGATGCCAGTGCGCCACTACTGGCTAGGGCTTGATAGGCATCGCGGTCAAGATTTATCCCTTGCAGTGCCGACAAAGACGCAAACCCCGTCTCTGGGCGATGGGCCAGCAATCGGTCTATTGCCGCCGCACTCAACCCTTTGACTAACCGCAACCCCAGCCGCACACCCCACTGATCGCCGACCTTTTCTAAATAATGATCCGCCCCCGAGTGTTGCACACAAACCGGTAACACAGGCACTTGGTGGCGCGTGGCGTCTTGCATCAATTGTGACGGTGAGTAAAAACCCATCGGCTGGCTGTTAAGCAAGCCGGTATAAAACGCGGCGGGATAATAATGCTTTAGCCACGCTGATACATAGGCCAAAACCGCAAACGAAGCCGAGTGGCTCTCAGGAAAGCCATAATCACCAAACCCACAGATTTGCCGGTAAAGCTGCTCGGCAAAGTCGGCGCGATAGCCTCGCGCAGTCATCCCTGCGATCAATTTGTCGCGAAACGGCGCCAGTCCGCCCTTTTTTTTCCAAGCGGCCATCGCACGACGCAGCTGATCTGCTTCCCCACCGGAAAAACCGGCCGCCACCATCGCCAGTTTGATCACCTGCTCTTGAAAGATGGGCACCCCGAGCGTACGAGCTAGCACTTGCTCAACCGCTTTGGACGGGTAGCTCACTGCTTCTTTCCCGTCGCGTCGCTGTAAATACGGATGCACCATGTCGCCTTGAATCGGCCCCGGGCGGACAATGGCAATTTGAATGACCAAATCATAATAACAAGCCGGTTTGAGCCGCGGCAGCATACTCATTTGTGCCCGTGACTCAATTTGAAACACTCCCACGGTATCGGCGTGCTGAATACGCGCAAACACCGCCGGATCGTCGCCTTGTTGGGTGATCGCCGCCAAACTCAAGCGAGGGCCACCGGTTTGGGCAATCAAATCAAAGGTACGCCGAATCGCAGTGAGCATGCCCAGCGCCAGTACGTCGACTTTCATCAGATGCAGCGTTTCCAGATCGTCTTTATCCCACTGGATCACCGTCCGCTCTGCCATCGCCGCATTTTCCACCGGCACCAACTCATACAAAGGCCCATCCGCAATCACAAAGCCGCCGACATGCTGAGAAAGGTGGCGCGGAAAACCGATCAATGTCTGGGTAAGCGACAGCCATTGTTGGCTTTTCGCGCTTTTAGGATCGAGGCCCAAGTGCTGAAGTTGCTGCGTCCAAGGCTGGGTTTTATCGCGCCGATTGAGGTTTTGAATAAAAAAATCAATCTGGCTAGCGGGGCTCGACAACGCTTTGCCCACATCGCGCAATGCACTTTTCAGCCGATAACGGATCACGGTTGCCGCTAAGGCGGTCCGCTCTCGGCCATATTTTTGATACAAATACTGGATCACTTCTTCACGGCGCTGGTGCTCAAAGTCCACATCAATATCCGGCGGCTCGTCGCGCTCTTTGCTAATAAAGCGCTCAAACAGCACATCGACTTTGCATGGATCCACCGCGGTGATCCCTAAGCAATAACACACTACCGAGTTCGCCGCCGATCCGCGCCCTTGGTATAAGATCCCACGCGATTGGGCAAAGCGCACCAGATCGTAAATAGTCAAAAAGTAATACGGATAATCGAGCGCCTCGATAAGCGCGAGCTCTTTTTCAATGATGGCTCCCACGTCACGAGGCACGCCCTTAGGGAAGCGCTGCTGTGCGCCTTGCTTGACCGCCTCACGCAGATAGGCCATCGCAGGCTCGCCAGTCGGCACCACTTCTTTGGGGTAGCTGTATTTCAAGCTCGCCAAGGAAAACTGACACTGAGCGGCAATGTGGGCACTTTCCGCCAGCCACTCAGGGGGGAATAGAGAGCGTAGTTTAGACAGCGGGCGTAAGGCGCGCTCTGCATTGGGTAATAACGTCCTTCCCAATTCAGCGACAGGCTGGCGATGCCGAATCGCCGTTAAGGTATGATGTAACGCCAGCCGCTCAGGGTGATGCATCAACACATCACCACACGCTGTCACACGAAGCTCATACTGGCTTGCCAGCATGCGACAGTGTGCCAGATACGGATGGTCGTTATCCGCTAGATCGCGCCGCACGGCCAGATACAAGCGCTCGCCATGATAACGTAACAGCCATTTTGCCCAGTGATGATCACTCTCCGTACCATGAGGTAGCCATAGCACCAAGCCATGACGCACCGACATCAAGTCCCACTCGCTCAGCTGGTAGTCGCCTTTGTGACTGCGCCGCCGCGCATTGGTGATAATCCGACACAGCTCTTGGTAAGCCGCTTGGGTAGGACACAGTAGAACAACATCCAACGCCTGCAGGCGAAAGCGACTGCCAATGATCAGCGAAAGCTGCGGATAATCACGCTGGGCTTGATACGCACGCACCACTCCTGCGACCGAGCATTCATCGGTGATCGCAAGCGCTTGATAGCCCAATGCTGCCGCTTGCGCCACCAGCTCTTCCGGGTGTGAGGCGCCCTCAAGAAAGGAGAAATTGCTGCAACATACCAGCTCGGCATACGTACTCATCGCTTCACCGTCTAACTAAACCAGCCGTGTAAAAACCAAGTTTGCTCTGGCGTGCGAAACACCCACAGCCATTGTTGCTGGGCGTTTTGGGCAATAAAGTAATCGCGCTGGATAGGCGCACCTTCCCACCACCCCGTGACAATCCGCTCCGGCCCTTCACGTAAGGTGACCTTACCAATCAGTGGTGTGGGTTGCGGCAACAATAAACTTGGACGTGGGCGCGTAGGTGCCGAGGCCGTCGGCGTGGCGCTATGATGATGGGGGACATGTTGGCTGGCCGCCTCGGGACGGTGATGATCCACATACGCTAACCGCATAACCGCCTCCTCCCCGAGTCGGGCTGCCAGTGTCGCGACCAACTCATCACGGTTTTGCTCGCCTTGCTGCGCGCTAAAGAGATCGGTTTGTCCAGGCTGGTGGCAATCAATTTGCGTGGCGCGCACACTCACTGCCGTCACTGGCTGGCTCACTTGCCATGACGTCAGCCGTAAACGCACCAATGCCATCCAGCGCTCGACGTCTTTCTCGCCATGCGCGGCCATCACCGGCAAGGTTTCTTCACATCCATCACGCAAGCTAAAGCCCAACGTTAGCGCGGGGGTGCAGGCACTACGCTGCTCAAGAAAGCGGCACAGTGCCGAGACGAGATTCTCGATAATGGGCAATAAATGGGCTTGCTCACTGAGCTCAAACAATAAAACCCGTTGCTGAAAAAATTGCAGCGGTGGCTGAAAATAACGCAGCGGCGTCGGCTTATCGCCACTGACTTCAGCAAGATAATCCACCACAGAGCGCGGAAAACGTCGCGTCAGCGAAGCGGTGGGCAAGGCGATAAGATCTCCTAACTGAGAGAGGCCCAGACGCGTAAACTGGGTTTTCACCGCCTCTGGTAAAGGGGCTGCAGCCAACGGCAGTTGCTGCAAAGCCGCCTGTAAGTGCTCGGGGTCGACACTAACCTTGCCCGCGTGTCCATACGCCATAAGCTCGGCGGCACGCGGCGTTTGGCCCACCCCGGCCTGATAACGGATACCACTTTCCACCAGCGTTTGAGTCACGGCCTGCCATAGCGGAGGAAATCCCTGATATAAGGCCAACATCGGTGACACGTGTAGCCATAAACCTTTAGGGGGATTGAGGCTGATTTCTGCGACCAGCGGATAAAGCTGTGTGGCGAGCTGCTCAAGCGCGGACTGCTCTTTCACCGCGCAATAAGGGTAGACCGCGAGCTGATGACAAATAAGCGCTGCTGCCCCTAATCCCATACCGGTATTCAGACCGTGCGTGCTAGCCGCTACAGAGAGCTGCACTAAACGGCCTTCTTGCTCGCTAACCAGCCCCACCGCTTGCACCGATGACGGCGCATAAAGGCTATCTAACAGCAAGCTCGGGCAATGCAGATACAGCCACAATGACATTACGCTTGCTCCCGCTGTTGTCGTAAGGGAAAGGCAAGCAAATTCTCAGCGTTGCTCGGCCAGGTTACCAACGCGGGCCATTGCGTGCGCCAATCAAGAGTAAACGGGGCCGGTGGCCATTGGCCGCGACAATAGCGCACCGTGACCGTCACGCCACATGCAGAAGGGGCCAGCGCCACGCTTAAATCGACCGGCAAGGTCAATGAGTACGTCTGCTGGCGGCGCAACAGCACCACCGCACATTGGCCATGTTCAGCCGCCAGTTTTAGGCGCTTAACTTGTCCCACCGTGAGCGAAGATGGCCATAACACTACCGCCTGACACGCGCCACTGCGCGCCGCTTGCTCAGCGGCCCACAGCGCATCTTGATCGCTTTTGGGGGACACCAACAAGGTGTTGTCTGTGGAATAGCCTTGCTGATGTAGCATCGCTGCGTTGAGTCCAACCGGTGGACGAATCCACACCACCTGTTGGCCGCTGGCGTGATACAACGCCGGTAACACCAGCCGCAACTCACCGACACCATAGTCACTGATGATATCTGTCACACCTGGAGACGGGAGTCCACCAAGGTACTGATCAAAGGCGCTATAACCGGTCGCTTTTTTATCGGGTAATTCCGCCATTAACGGCCGCTGACTGGCGCGCCATAGGCCGTGTTGTTGGGCTAATTGGTCGAGTGTTTTCATCATCAAAATACCTGTATATATATACAGTATATTTAATGATAAAAACGCTGCAAGAAAAGAAAACGAAAAGCGTGTTTTTACCTAACAGAAAACGGTATCAGGCTTCTGCAATAGGTGTGGTCACTGATTGAGAGGAGGCCAGCATCACTTGATTACGACCACGATCTTTCGCACGGTACATAAGAAGGTCAGCGGCATGGGTCAAGGTATCCAAATCCAGCGAAGCAATGTCGTCAGTAACATCACTGGATACAATTGCGCCAATACTTACGGTGACACGAATCTCGGCGCCATCGAACTCAAACACACTGTCTGCCACATCGCAGCGGATATGGTTGGCTATGTCGATCATTTCATCTAATGACGTGGCCGGACACAGCACGCAGAATTCTTCGCCCCCTAAACGTGCCACGGCACCATGCTTCACGACCCGCTTTAAATAACTGGCAAGGTGCACTAACACTTTATCACCCTGCATATGACCGTATTTGTCATTCACCTGTTTAAAGTGATCGAGGTCGATGAGGATCAGCCCCATTTCTTGCTGACGCTGAAGTTTGGGTTTAAGGCGAGAAAAATAGCCCTCTAGGCCACGTCGATTCAGCAATTGAGTCAGTGGGTCGGTATTGGCAAACTCACGCAAGCGGGCATTGGCTTGGCGCAAGGCAACGGTGCGCTTGTACACCATGCGCTTGAGGAAAAAGATGTACGCGACGGCGCTCAATGCCACCATGATCACTATGGTCGGGATTAACCAATCGGGATACGCCTCAATCCGCTCGGTATTAATCCATTTTTGCTTAATCCGTAGTAGTTCCTCAGACGGAATATGACTGATCCCAACACGTATTTCATCGAGCAATGCTTGGTTGCCTTTCGGCACTGCTGCATAAATTGGACGGGTATAAAGAACCTGCTCCGCGACAAATGCTAGCGGTTTTCCTTGAGTCAAAAAGTAAAAGTTGGCGACCTGACTATCCGCCACAAGGGCTTGGATCTCACCCTCTAGCGCGGCCGCAAATAAATCCTCGTTATTTAAAAAGCGACGTTGCTCCACTTGTGGATAGTGCTTGGCTAAGAACGAGGATTCATAACTTTCTGCTACCACACCAACGACTTGATCTGCCGCTAAAGGCTTAGTATCCGCACTGCCCGGTTGGTTTTTCACATACAAAGAACCATTGATATTAAAAATTGGCGTCGCAAAATCTAAAAAGCGCTCACGTTCAGGCGAACGTAATAAACCGGCATGCACACGGTTACCGCCTTCTCGCATGTAAGAAAGGGTTTCAGGCCAATCTAACAGAACAAACTGAATGGATTCATGATTGTATTTGGCATAAGCCTGCCAGAAATCGATCAATAGCCCTTTGGGCTGACCTGAGTCGGATAAATAGCTATAAGGCTTCCACACAGAGGAGTGGGTGGCGACTAAAATGTCTTTATTTTCTGACAGATAGGCGTCATCGGCCCACACCTGCGTACTCGCATACGTGAAGACTATAAGCAGCATCCCTGTCAAAAACCGTAAAATACGCGCAAACATTGTTAGGCAGCCCATCGAAAGTGCTCTGATAGTAGATAAATTCTAGGTGAACGCAAAAGACTTAATAAAAAAGCATGATCCAGTTCAAATTGGAAGACAGATCACACTCATTAGTGACAAAAGAATCACTAACAGCGCATAAAACAACCACCTTGTCGCATGGGGTGATAATCAACAGAAAACGTAATCATCAAAATAAAAGCGTGCTGAAACCGATTACTGTCACCGGCTTGTAATGATCTGGATGGTGAGCTGTGGTAAATTTACGCGCCCAAAGGATGGGAGGTGAATGGTGAATCGATGGCACAGGGTGAAATCGTGTTACACCAACAACGCCTTTATTGCCCGTGATCAACACAGATCAACGCAGACAATCTATACTCACGATCGATAAAACAGTGACGTCACCTCAGCGTGAAGGCTGCGGTAACGTCATTGAGAAATGCGAGAATTTTGCTAACTGCACCGCGATAACGACCTGTTTATGTTGTTTAATTACATTTAAATCAGTCTTTTGCAGTTAGGCCCCAAGTTTATGTTTCAATTTTTGACCGGAGAAATGCGTCGATGAAAAAGACCAAAATCGTTTGTACGATTGGACCTAAAACTGAATCGGAAGAGATGCTGACTAAGCTTGTTGATGCAGGCATGAACGTGATGCGTCTTAACTTCTCACACGGTGACTATGCCGAACACGGTGCGCGTATCACAAATTTGCGCAACGTCATGAAGACAACCGGTAAGCAAGTTGCGATTCTGCTCGATACCAAGGGCCCAGAGATCCGCACCATCAAACTCGAAGGTGGTAACGACGTCGCATTAGAAGCTGGTCAAACGTTCACTTTCACCACAGACACCTCTGTCGTGGGTAACAAAGATCGCGTAGCCGTTACTTACGCCGGCCTACCTCGTGACCTAAAAGCAGGCAACACTGTACTCGTTGATGACGGTCTGCTTGAGATGGAAGTACTAGAAACGACTGAAAAAGAAGTGGTTTGTAAGGTACTGAACAACGGTGAGTTGGGCGAAAACAAAGGCGTTAACCTGCCAGGTGTTTCGGTGAGCCTGCCTGCACTGGCTGAAAAAGATAAATCGGATCTAAAATTTGGTTGTGAGCAAGGCGTTGACTTTGTTGCGGCCTCATTTATTCGTAAGAAAGAAGACGTGGAAGAAATCCGCGAGCTGCTGGCTCAAAACGGCGGCAGCGACATCAAGATCATCTCTAAAATTGAAAACCAAGAAGGTGTCGACAATTTTGACGCTATCTTGGAAGCGTCTGACGGTATCATGGTAGCCCGTGGTGACTTGGGCGTAGAAATCCCAGTGGAAGAAGTGATCTTCGCGCAGAAGATGATGATCGAGAAGTGTAACCGTGCTCGCAAGATGGTTATTACCGCAACACAAATGCTGGACTCAATGATCAAAAACCCACGTCCAACCCGCGCTGAAGCCGGTGATGTGGCGAATGCGATCATGGACGGTACCGATGCCGTCATGCTGTCTGGCGAGTCAGCGAAAGGTAAATACCCGGTTGAAGCGGTGAGCATCATGGCGCAAATCTGTGAGCGTACTGACCGTCAAATGTCACCTGCGCTGGGTTCTCGTCTCGATAGCGATCGCCTGCGTATCACCGAAGCGGTCTGTAAAGGCGCGGTTGATACCTCTCAGAAGTTGGGCGCACCTTTGATTGTTGTTGCCACAGAAGCGGGCAAATCAGCACGCTCAGTACGTAAGTACTTCCCAACGGCAAACATCATCGCGGTCACCACCAACCCGAAAACAGCCGCTCACCTGTGTCTAACCAAAGGTGTAACACCTGTGATGATCGAAAGCATCGACAGCACCGATGAGTTCTACCGTCGCGGTAAAACCATCGCGCTTGAGTCTGGTTTGGCGCATAAAGGCGACATCGTGGTCATGGTTTCAGGCGCGCTTGTGCCTTCTGGTACCACCAACACCGCCTCTGTGCACGTGCTGTAATTAAGCACCAATAGCAACGCCTACGCCTCGACAATGTCGGGGCGTTTTTTTATCCATGACACGGTGGCATGATAAAGAGGCTTGCATTTAGTCGCGAGCCAACCTCGTCGACCTAGCACAGGAAGTGTTATGAAGTTCACCAAAGCCCAACACGCTATGGAGCAAATCTGGGTAGCCATATTAACCCGCCAGTTATCACTCACAGCGCGCGCAGAGGGCGATTATCCACTCACTGTCTCCGCTTTGTGTGAGCAACTCAGCCTGTCGACGGCCACAGCGCGCGATGGGTTACATTTATTAGCGGTAGAAGGACGGGTTCTTTATCAGCCTCATCTTGGCTATCGGCTCACACCATTAAGCCAAGCAGACTGGCAGGCATTGATTCAAGCCCTAAAAGGTCTGTTTGGTGCGWGCATCGATAGCTTTCCTAGCAAACTTGATGAACACACTGCATTACAGGTGTTGGGACTGATTCATTCTATTCAGCACTTACCCGCCAAAGATAGCGCCGATATCACCACCATGGCCTATTGGCACCAAACCCTGCACACCCAGCTGCTTTGTGGTATCAACCCCTACTTGCAAAAGGCGTTGATTCCAGTCATGGCACAGCACCAGCGTTATCTCACCCATCCTGATGTGAAGATAGATTGGCTGGCACAATGGCAACAGTTATTTCCGATTGTGCGCGGTTTGGTTTCGCCGCGCCCGCAAGCGTATACGCAGCGCTATCAGCTGTACTGGCAATCACTAAACCAGCACATTGACCATCAGCTTATCGCGCTTACCAGTGGACAATTTCTTTGAAGTGCGTTTTGATCAATACCGCTAACGGCACTAAATAAATCGCGCTAAGCTTTAATGCCATTACCGCGAGCGTCAGTGTAGTCATGCGCACTAGGCACTTGTTGATGGTTTGTACGACAGGGTGGCTCATCATCATTTCAGTCTAAAGTAGGATGGTTGTTCAAAAATCAGGCTGTAGTTTACAAATTAATCAATAAATCGCAAGCGCCAATCACGCCTGTTATCATGGCGCGCGAAGAGGCTGAGTCTAAGTCGCTGATTTACCGCTACCACAGAGAAAAAAATGACAAAACCATTAACCATTTTGGATATTGCCCGCTTAGCCGGGGTGGGGAAATCGACCGTATCGCGTGTGCTAAACCATGACGCACGCGTTAAAGACAGTACCCGCGCTAAAGTACAAGCGGTGATCGACCAACATGGCTTTTTACCGTCGAAATCAGCGCGCGCGATGCGTGCGCAACGCAGCGGTGTTGTGGGCGTGATCGTGGCAAAGCTCAGTTCCAACTCAGAGAACACCGCACTGACGGGACTGCTCAATACCTTGTATGCCAAAGGCTATGACGCAGCCATTATGGAAAGCCAGTTCTCACAACAAAAAGCACAAGCCCATCTCGATGTGCTAAAACGCCGTAACGTGGATGGGATTATCTTTTTTGGTTTTTCGGGCTGTGATCTCAACGCGCTAGCGCCATTCGCCCCCAACTGTGTCGTGCTGGCCGTTGATAGTGAGCAATACGCCAGCGTCAGTTACGACAACCAAGGTGCCGTCACGCAAGTCATGGACCACTTTTATCGTCAAGGATGCCGTCATATTGCCTTCTTGGGGATTGATGAGCGCGATGAAACCACAGGTCTCGCCCGCTCTGATGCCTATCAGCGTTTTTGCCAAACCCACCAGCTTTCACCACAACTCCATCGTTGTGAGATGAGCCTGCATGCCGCCTATGCCGCAACAGATTGCCTATTAACCCCACAGACTGACGCCATTGTCTGCGCCTCCGACACTCTCGCCTTAGGGGTCGCAAAACGCCTACAAACCCTAAATCGTGAAGATATCGCCATTGGCGGCATTGGCAACCATGACATGCTACGCTTTATGTTCCCACGCGCAGTGAGTGTGGAGCTGGGCTACCATCAAGCAGGGCAACATGCTGCTGAGTTACTGCTCAAGCAGTTGGATGATGAAGTGACCACTATCACACATTGGACGCAACCCTGTCATCTGGTGACTCCCTAACCTCCTACTAAAAATCAAGCAGTTACGAATTTCTGTGTGATGGTTTTCAAAATGTGGGAACGATTCCACTGATAATTGGCTTAGTACGATCAATAATCAATGGGAACGTTACCAATGAATACCCTACAGCAATACAGGATTGCTTATGAGCCAGATAAATAAAAATGCCGTTGATCAATTGATCACTCATATAGGCGGCAAAGACAACATCGCCACCGTGAGCCACTGCCTCACCCGCTTACGCTTCGTATTAAATGACCCGGAAAAAGCGGACGTCGCCGCCATTGAAGCGATCCCCATGGTTAAAGGCTGCTTTACCAGCGCTGGCCAATTTCAAGTCGTGATCGGCACCAGCGTGGACCAAGCCTTTGTCCTGTTGCAACAGGCTACCGGCGTCGAAGGCCAATCAAAAGATGAGGCCAAGCAAGCCGCGCGTAAAAACATGAGCCTGCTAGAGCGTGCGATTTCACACCTCGCGGAAATTTTTGTTCCCCTTCTCCCCGCGATCATCACCGGTGGTCTGATCCTCGGCTTCCGTAACGTGATCGGTGATATCCGCATGTTCGATGGCAAAACCTTAACCGAGATCAGCGAGTTTTGGGCCACCGCCCACGGCTTTTTATGGCTGCTTGGCGAAGCCATCTTCCACTTCCTGCCTGTCGGCGTGTGTTGGGCGACGGTCAGAAAAATGGGCGGCACGCCGATTTTGGGTATCGTACTAGGTATTACTCTGGTATCGCCGCAGTTGATGAACGCTTACCTTATCGGTAAAGAAATGCCTGAAGTGTGGGACTTTGGCTGGTTCTCAATTGAAAAAGTCGGCTACCAAGCACAGGTGATCCCAGCCATGTTTGCGGGGATGGCGTTAGCGTTTATTGAAACCCAGTTAAAACGCATTATTCCGGATTATTTGTATTTGGTGGTGGTGCCGTTTGTCGCGCTACTCACTTCCGTTATCTTGGCGCACACCCTCATCGGCCCCTTTGGCCGCGAGATTGGTAATGGCGTCGCCTTCTTAGCCCGTTCGGCAATGACCGGCGATTACGCCTACATAGGCGCGGCCCTGTTCGGCTTCCTGTATGCACCTTTGGTGATCACCGGTGTTCACCACACCACCAACGCGGTGGATTTGCAGCTGATGCAAGAGATGGGCGGCACACCYATTTGGCCRCTGATTGCYCTGTCTAACATTGCACAAGCCTCGGCGGTTGTCGGGATCATTTGGATGAGCAAAAAAGAAAACGAACGTGAAATCTCTGTGCCCGCGGCGATTTCCGCCTATCTTGGCGTGACAGAGCCGGCCATGTACGGGATTAACTTACGTTACAAATTCCCAATGCTGTGCGCGATGGTTGGCTCGGCGCTAGCCGCCATTGTGTGTGGTCTTTCCGGTGTGATGGCCAACGGCATTGGTGTAGGTGGCTTGCCGGGTATTTTATCTATTCAGCCACAGTTCTGGGGTGTTTACGCGGTCGCGATGCTGATTGCCATTATCGTGCCTATTGCACTCACCGCCTTTATGTATCGCCGCCAAGCCAGCAAAGGCAAACTGGCGGTCGTCTAACTCCCATTCAGTCTGCGGGGAGCATGCTCCCCGCTTTATTAGCGTTAAGAGAGACATTATGCACGCACATCCCTGGTGGAAAACGGCCACCATTTATCAGATTTATCCCAAGAGCTTCCGTGATACCACACAAACAGGGACAGGTGATCTGCCGGGCATTATCGAAAAGCTGGACTACTTTTCGGCCTTGGGCATCGATGCATTATGGCTAACCCCCATTTATGTATCACCACAAGTCGATAACGGCTACGACATTGCCGATTATTACGCCATCGATCCTAGCCTAGGCACCATGGACGACTTCGACACCCTGCTCGCCGAGGCGCACAAACGCGATATCCGTATCATCATGGATATTGTGATTAATCATACCTCAACCGAGCACCCTTGGTTTCAATCAGCGCTGGCCAGCAAAGACAGCCCCTATCGCGATTACTACATCTGGAAAGATCCGATTAACGGCGGTGCCCCAAACAACTGGCAATCAAAATTTGGCGGTAGCGCGTGGCAATGGCATGAACCGACCGGCCAGTATTACCTCCACTTATTTGCCACCGAACAAGCCGACCTTAACTGGGAAAACCCAGCGGTGCGTTCGGCAGTCAAAGACGTAATGGCTTTTTGGGCCGAAAAAGGCGTGGATGGTTTTCGCCTCGATGTGATCAATTTGATCTCCAAAGATCAATCGTTCCCCGATGATCATCAAGGCGATGGTCGCCGTTTTTATACCGATGGCCCGCGCGTTCACGAATACTTGCAAGAGATCAGCCGCGACATTTTCCAGCGTTACGGCAGCGTCACTGTGGGCGAGATGTCTTCGACCACCTTGGAGCATTGTCAACAATACTCCGCGCCAGATGGCAAAGAGCTCTCCATGGTGTTTAACTTCCACCACTTAAAAGTCGATTATCCGGGCGGCGAGAAGTGGCGACTGGCACCGTTTGACTTCTTGGCCCTAAAGCAGCTTTTCCGTACTTGGCAGCACGGCCTGCATAACCAAGGTTGGGGGGCACTATTTTGGTGTAACCACGACCAACCGCGTGTAGTCAGCCGCTTTGGTGATGATCGCCATCATCGCGTTGCCTCCGCCAAAATGCTCGCCACCGCGATTCATATGCAGCAAGGCACGCCTTACGTGTATCAAGGGGAAGAAATTGGCATGACCAACCCTGGCTATCAGCGTATTGATGATTATCAAGACGTCGAAAGCCGAAACATGTACCGCCTGCTGTGCGAACAAGGCATGCCTGAAGGAGAAGTGTTGGCCATTCTGGCGGCACGCTCACGCGACAACTCGCGCACCCCCATGCAGTGGGACAGTTCAGCAAACGCCGGTTTTACCAAAGGCACACCGTGGCTCAAGCCTGCGCCTAACTATGTTGACGTCAATGTCGACAGCGCACTGGCGGATAAAAACTCGGTGTTCTATCACTACAAGCAGCTAATTTCCCTGCGAAAAACCTTACCCGTGATCCGTGAAGGGGATTATCAGGACTTGCTGCCTGACCACCCACAGCTGCTCGCGTATCGTCGCGACAATGGCGACAGCCAACTGGTGGTAGTGTGTAATTTTTATGGCGAACCAGTTACAGCGACCTTGCCTGTCGCCCCTGCCCCGAACGCAGACTTGGTGAGCCATAATTACCCAGAAGCCAAGCCCTTGATGCCAGAAATGCAATTGGCACCCTATGAAGCCTTGGTGTACTTGATTAACCACGACTAACACGCACAAAAATGGCACGCCTTGGCGTGCCATTTTCCTTACCTCGACCCGTTGCTTGGGTTACTGACGCAGCGCTCGCTCGCCGCGTGCGATGCCCACCACGCCACTGCGTGCCACTTCAATGATCTCGGTAATTTCACCGACCGCGCGAATAAAGGCATCCAACTTGTCACTGTCGCCCGTCAGCTGCACGGTATATTGTGAAGCCGTCACATCGACAATTTGCCCCCGAAAAATATCGGCGGTGCGTTTTACCTCTGCGCGGGCGTAGCCACTAGCTTTGACTTTCACCAACGCCAGTTCACGTTCAATGTGATCGCTCTCGGTGACATTACTCACTTTCAGTACATCAATCAGCTTGTGCAAATGCTTTTCGATTTGCTCACGGTCCGCATCGCTGACCACTGATGTGGTGATATTTAAGCGCGACAAGGTCGCATCATCGGTGGGTGACACCGTCAGTGATTCAATGTTGTAGCCACGCTGAGAGAACAGACCCACCACGCGCGACAAGGCACCCGGCTCGTTTTCCATTAAAACCGATACAATACTGCGCATTAGGTTCTCTCCGTTTTGCTCAACCACATTTCATTCATCGCCCCACCGCGTACCTGCATCGGATACACGTGCTCAGTTTCATCGACATGGATATCGACAAACACCAAGCGATCTTTCATTGCCAGCGCCTTTTCTAGGCCGGCTTCTAACTCAGACGGATGGCTAATGCGCATCCCCACATGGCCATAGGCTTCAGCAATCGCGGCAAAATCCGGCACCGAGTCCATATAGGAGTGCGAATGGCGGCCTTGATAAATCATGTCCTGCCATTGTTTGACCATCCCGAGGAAACGGTTGTTGAGGTTAACGATCACCACCGGGATATCATATTGCAGTGCGGTGGACAGCTCCTGAATATTCATTTGAATACTGCCATCACCGGTAACACACACCACCTGCGCGTCCGGTAGCGCGAACTTCACCCCCATAGCGGCGGGTAGCCCAAAGCCCATGGTGCCCAAGCCGCCCGAGTTTATCCAACGACGTGGTTTATCAAACGGATAATAGAGTGCCGCAAACATTTGGTGCTGACCCACGTCGGAGCTTACATAGGCCTCGCCATCGGTAAGGCGATACAAGGTTTCAATCACTTGCTGCGGTTTGATGCGCTCCGGATCCACGTCATACTTCAAACACTGACGCTCGCGCCAAGTTTGAATATTGTGCCACCAAGTACTGATCGCATCACTGTCGTTACTGCCACCTTGCTCCACCAGCAATTTCAGCATGCTATTTAGTACCGCATCCGCCGAGCCGACGATAGGAATGTCTGCCGCCACGGTTTTAGAAATGCTCGATGGGTCGACATCAATGTGCATGATGGTGGCATCGGGACAGTATTTTTCTAAGTTGTTGGTGGTGCGATCGTCAAACCGGACACCAATACCAAAGATCAGATCGGCTTGGTGCATCGCCATGTTCGCTTCGTAGGTGCCATGCATGCCCAGCATACCCAGCGAGTGTTGATGGGTGCCGGGAAACGCCCCCAGCCCCATCAAGGTGCTGACAACAGGGATGTTAAGGCTTTCTGATAGTTGGCGGATTTGTTCGCCGCAATCGGCCATGATGGCCCCACCACCGACATACAATACTGGTTTTTTCGCCGCCAATAGTGCTTTTAAGCCACGCTTTATCTGCCCTTTATGTCCCGAAGTAGTCGGATTATAAGAGCGCATGCGCACACTGTCTGGATACTGATAAGGGTGCTTTTGTGCCGGATTTAGCATGTCTTTAGGAATATCCACCACCACAGGGCCGGGACGTCCCGTTGAGGCAAGATAAAAGGCTTTTTTAACAATGTTAGGAATGTCTTCAGCGCGCTGGACTAAAAAGCTGTGTTTGACCACCGGGCGGGAGATCCCCACCATGTCGCATTCTTGGAAGGCATCATTGCCAATCAGGCCGCTCATGACTTGGCCAGAAAAAACCACCATGGGGATCGAGTCCATGTACGCGGTGGCAATGCCGGTAATTGCATTAGTTGCCCCTGGGCCTGACGTCACCAGCACCACGCCCACTTCCCCCGTGGCACGCGCATAACCATCGGCCATGTGGACCGCGGCTTGTTCGTGGCGCACCAACACATGGTCGATATCACTTTTTTCGTGTAATGCGTCGTAAATATCCAGTACCGACCCGCCTGGATAGCCAAAAATATGTTTTACGCCTTGATCGATCATGGAACGCACGATCATCTCGGCACCGGATAACATTTCCACTCTACGCCTCCCTGTTTGCATAGTTAGGACTTACTTTTAGCCTAATCCTGCCCCTTACTCTTAGATGTACTGGTGGTCACTCACCACGCGGACATCGAAACCAAATACTGGCGGTAAGGCGGCGTTAGATTGTCACTTGGCCTGCTTCGGATGAAACTGCAATCAATGTAACGTTTTATTTGCAAAACTGTCTATTGGCTAGTCGGTATTTACACTTTTAATCTAAATGTTGAGTTAATGTTGCTAAATAATACTGGTTGGGAGGTCAAAAATCGGAAAGATCCACTACAAGGAAACAATTTTTACAGATTTTCTATACCTGTCGAGGAGAAAAACGATGTGAAAATAGCCTTCAGAAGGGACATTTCTCATCGATGAGAAACATCCCCCTTTACACATCATTGACGCTGGTACATCGCCTCAATGTGATGTTGGTAACGTGAAAGGATCACTTTACGGCGCAGCTTCATGGTCGGCGTGAGCTCGCCACTGTGCATGCAAAAGCCCTGAGGCAACAAAGTGAAACGTTTGACTTGCTCAAATTTGGCCAACTCGTGTTGCAAGCTCTGCAAACGCTTTTCAAATAAGGCCACCACATCGGAGTGTTTCAGCAGCTCTTTGCGATTTTGATATTCGATATTGGCCGCCCGCGCCCACTCTTCCAAGGCATCAAAGCAAGGCACAATCAAGGCCGATACAAAGTGACGCGCCTCGGCCACCACCGCAATCTGATCAATAAAATGATCGCGCACCAAAGCGCCTTCTACCCGCTGTGGCGCGATGTATTTGCCACCAGAGGTTTTCATCAGCTCTTTGATTCGGTCGGTGATAAAGACGTTGCCCTTGGCATCGAGATACCCCGCATCGCCGGTTTTCAAAAAGCCATCCTCGGTAAAGGTGGCAGCGGTCGCATCGGGCTGATTAAAGTAACCTCGCATCACCATTGGCCCGCGGACTTGAATTTCATCCTCCGCACCAATTCGCACCTCCGCCCCTGGCATCGGATAACCAATCGAGTGAGGGTCAAAGCGCGTATCGTCCCAACAAGAAACCGTAGCGGTGGTTTCGGTCATGCCATAACCGAGCTTGACGTTAATGCCTATGGCATGGAAAAACGCGCCAATGTCAGGGTCAAGACGCGCTCCACCGCATGGCATCAAGCGCATCTTGCCACCCAATAGCGCACGCAGCTTACTCAGTACCAGCTTGTCGGCCAATGCTACTTGCCATTGCTGCCGTCGCGACGGTGATTGACCTGCGCGTAACTGAGCAGCATGACGCTCGCCTTGGCGCAGCGCCCAACGGAATAAATGCGGTTTAACACCGGTGGCCCGACTGAGTTTATCGTGAATAGCACCATGAATTTTTTCATAAAAACGCGGTACCGCACACATCACCGTCGGTTTAATCTCCGCCAATGCATCACGTACCTGAAACGGGTTTGAAAGATAACAGTTCACCGCCCCGCGGTGCAGGACGTAATAGCTCCATGCACGCTCGAACACATGAGAAAGCGGCAAAAAGGCCAAAGACACATCATCGGGTCTTAATGCCAAGACTTGGTCATGTACCTCCAGCTGCGCCGCAACATTGGCATAATCCAGCATCACCCCTTTCGGGTCGCCCGTGGTGCCGGAGGTGTAAATCAAGGTAATCAAATCATCCATGCATCGCGCATCAATGCGCGCGTCTAATTCGGCTTGATAGCTGCGATCGTCTTGCAATAACCAACTGGCCCAGTCCCACACTTTGGGATGTGCGGGTGCCTGTGTTTCTTGGTTGAGGGCGATTACTCCTTTGACATTGGGACAGTGTTCAAGGGCAGCAACCGCGCTCTCCAGTTGTTCGTCACCGGCGAAGATCCATTGCACGTCCGCATCATTGATAATGTGTGCCGCTTGCTGATCAGTACTGGTTGCGTAAATCGGCACCGGCACGGCACGAATTTGCAACGCGGCATAGTCCAACATCGCCCATTTTTCACTGTTCGGCGCAAAGATAGCGACGGTTTGCTGAACCTGACAACCAGCTTTGAGTAAACAGCGTGATAGCTGATCGATGCGTTCGCCCAATTGGCGCCAGCTGATACTCGCCCACTGTGACTGTTGCTGAAAACGGATAGCTTCGCGTTCACCTTGGGCAGTAATTTGCTCGCGGATGCGCGTGACGATATGGTTTTGGGTGTTCACTGTGTCTCTCTTGGTTTGCCGTTTGGCGAACACATGTACGCTCAATAATGGCAGCGAGTTTACCGAGCGCACCACCAAACTCAAGAGAAATTGAGTGAATGCTCTAGCGAAAATGTAAAAACGTGATTCAACAGACCAGACCGCCGTTATTGGGCGGTCAGCGCATCAAGCGGTTTAACAGTAAGGGATGCTGACGTCGACGTGGATGCGGGCGGCTAATATCCAGCAAACACTCTTCAACTGCTTCTGGAAAACGGACCTGCGACCAAAGCTGGTGAAATAAACTTTGCGTTTGGTCGAGCTCACCTTTGACCAGCCACTCCGCTAACGCTCTTGCGACATCAGGGTAACGGATCTCGCCACTGGCCGGGGCTTTCAACCAATCTCTCACCGCGCGAGCGTCTAAGTGTGTCATGGCGTGCGCCAACCCTAATTGTGCCAGCGTTGCCACATTACTCAGCTGCTCAAACTGTCCTGCCAAGGGTTTTAGCAACAACTTTTTCCCCATGGTTAATGCTTCAGAAGGCAGTTCAAAGCCACCATTCGCGATCACACCTTGGCAAGCCTTTAGCGCAGCATGAAAGCTGGCTTTCCCAAGTGGCATAAAGCGAATATTCTCCCGCCGATAGCCTTGCTTCACATCCGGATGAAAACAGACAAAACCTTGGTTAAAGCGCAGTAACAGCGCCGTCACTGCATCGAGTGACTCAAAAGGAAGATAGACCAAGACATCCTCTGATTGACTCGCCTTTAGTGAAAGGGTGTCATCACTGCCGATATCAATGATGGGAGGCAAAATCGGCTGATTAAAGTGATACCAATGTAGCCCTATGGCATGATCCGTCGGCGCAAAATAACGCATAATCAGCCGGTTTATCAGTCCTTCTCCCTGTTTAGGGACCGCATAGGCAAAGGCAGCTTGATGGCTAATCGCCACTGAGGGAACACCTTGCTGGCGTGCCGCCCAAGCCGTGATAGGCTCAAAATCGGATACCACTTTGTCGTAGCCGGTAACATCAAGCGCACGAATATCGCGATAAAGTTGCCGAACGTGATTCTTTTTCGCCGTCTCAAGCAGCGCAATTTTACCGTCACGACTGATAAAACTCATCCCGGTAAACGTGCGATAGTCACCAAACGGCGCCATATCAAAATAGCGCTCTGAAGGTCGTCCAGAAAAGACAAAATCCACACTCACGTCATACGCTTTTAGGGCCCTTGCCATCGCCCTTGCTCGTGAAATATGGCCGTTACCGGTTCCTTGCACACCGTATAAAAGCTTCATGTACTTGCCGCCATCCAGTAAAGATCGTCGGTGATGTTTTGTGCCAACGCAGTACAGAGAAGTCCGAGCACCGCGCCGACCAGAATATCGCTAACAAAATGGACCCCCAGCAATACGCGGGACAGCCCAATCAACCCCGCCCAAATAAAGGCCACTGTCGCCAAGGGGGGATAAAAGGTACTAATCAGTGAAGCCATTAAAAAAGCGGCCGCCGTGTGGCCAGAAGGCATGCTGTATAAATCTGAGGGCGTGATAAAAGCGGGCAGCTGTGAAGGCCGTGCGCGGCGGAAGCTCCGTTTAAGAACCCAATAGATGGGCAATTCAATCGCAAAGGCGACGATTCCAGTGCACAACAACCATAAGCCAAATGCACCGTCGAGCCACCATGCGGCCAAGCCAATTCCTGCATATAACGGCCCATCACCAGAGTGTGATATCACCCGCGCTACTTTGGCTGTCGCTGCACTAAATCGATGAGAAAGGCACAGGTACGACACCGTGTAGTCAAAACGTTGAATCGCTGTAAAGCTTCTCATCATGCCCCCGCTTTCGGTTAGCTGATGGTCAAACTCTAGACAGCGGGTATGACAACGGGGTGACGTTACGAGGTCATATTGATGAAGATAACACTCCCTACAGTTTGTTATCCTGACACAGAGAAAGTGCTATCTAACTGTATTCCTTCCCCGCAACCAGCAGCCGTTTATTTCGAATTACACACTCAAAACCAGTGTAATAAACTGGTTTTAAGCGGGTTAACTAAGCAGATCCATTTTTTTATTTTTTTGTGATTGACGCTTTCCCCGCCGCTCTGTTATTTCTGTAACCAGCAAACACATTGAATGGATAGTTCATGACACTGATTACACTACGCCTCATCCTCCTCCTTATCGTGACTCGGTCGCGCGGGTAGGTATTGGGCAGCAATCAGTGAATGCCAAATGTCAAAAACCCGCGCCAGACGCGGGTTTTTTTGTATCTAACGCCGTCAAAATAAAACACAGTGCCCATTAAAAGAGCCATGAAGGCGGCGAGCAAACACAACAGGGAGTCACCCATGAGCGACAACAGTCAGGTCATCATCTTTGATACCACTTTGCGCGATGGTGAGCAGGCCTTATCCGCCAGCTTAACCGTAAAAGAGAAGTTGCAGATCGCCCAAGCCTTAGACCGACTRGGCGTCGACATTATTGAAGCCGGTTTTCCAGTCTCCTCACCGGGCGATTTTGAATCGGTGCGCACCATCGCTGAGCATATGCAACATGCGCGCGTTTGTGCCTTATCTCGCGCCGTTCCTAAAGACATTGATGTTGCCGCTGAGTCCCTCAAAGCCGCCGACGCTTTTCGTATCCACACCTTTTTATCCACCTCAACCATTCATGTAAAAGATAAGCTTCGCCGCAGCTACGATGACGTGGTCGAGATGGGGGTACGCGCCGTCAAGCACGCGCGCCAATACACGGACGATGTGGAGTTTTCCTGCGAAGATGCTGGGCGCACCCCGATTGATAACCTGTGCCGCATGGTCGAAGCGGCAATTGATGCCGGTGCGACTACCGTCAATATCCCCGATACCGTCGGCTACACAGTTCCCAGTGAATTCGGCAATATCATTGCGACCTTGTTTAATCGCGTACCCAATATCGACAAAGCGGTCATTTCTGTTCACTGCCATGATGACTTGGGGATGTCGGTCGCTAACTCCATTGCTGCCATACAAGCCGGCGCTCGCCAAGTGGAAGGCACGATCAATGGCATCGGCGAGCGCGCCGGTAACTGTGCGCTGGAAGAAATTGCAATGATTTTAAAAACCCGCGCCGACTTATTAGGTGTGGAAACCAAGTTGAACCACACCGAAATCGCCCGTACCAGTAAGCTGGTTAGCCAACTTTGCAACATGCCAATCCAGCCCAACAAGGCCGTGGTCGGTACCAATGCCTTTAGCCACTCTTCTGGCATTCACCAAGACGGCATGCTGAAAAACAAAAACACCTACGAAATCATGACGCCAGAGTCGATAGGGTTGGGCAAAAAAGCGCTGAATTTGACCAGCCGCTCCGGCCGCGCCGCGGTGAAAAGCCACATGGAAAACCTTGGCTATACCGAGCAAGACTACGATTTAGACACCTTGTATYAGTCATTCTTGCAGCTGGCAGATCGTAAAGGTCAGGTGTTCGATTACGACTTAGAAGCCTTGATGTTCTTCAACAACCTCAAAGAACAGGACGACTTTTATAAGCTCAACTATCTAGGCGTGCAATCGGGCAGCCTAATGGCGACCACCAGCATCAAGTTGCAATGTGGCGACGAAGAGAAACGCGAGGCGGCGATTGGTAACGGCCCCGTCGATGCCCTTTATCAGTGCATCTACCGGATCACCGGCTATGACATTGAACTGGATAAATTCGATCTGACCGCCAAAGGAGAAGGGGAAGATGGCCTCGGCCAAGCCGACATTATTGCCAACTACAAGGGCCGTAAATATCACGGCACCGGGGTCTCAACCGACATTATCGAAGCCTCCGGTGAGGCGCTATTGCACGTGATCAATGCCATCTATCGCGCGGATAAAATTGCGCAGATTAAGGAACAATCCCACTTAAAACAGGAGACAGTATAACCATGGCCAGCGCACACCAGATTGCAATTTTACCCGGCGACGGTATCGGCCCCGAAGTCATGGCGCAAGCCGAAAAAGTGCTTGATGCGATTAGCGAGCGATTCTCACTCACCTTGGATCGCCACCACTACCCTGTAGGCGGTGCCGCCATTGATGCCCACGGCTCTCCGCTGCCAGCACACACCTTGGCCGGCTGTGAAAAAGCGGATGCGATTTTATTTGGCTCGGTCGGCGGCCCCAAGTGGGAGCATTTACCGCCAACCGAACAACCGGAGCGCGGTGCCTTACTGCCATTGCGCAAACACTTTGGTCTGTTTTGTAATTTGCGTCCGGCACAAATCCATACCGGTCTAGAAGGCTTTTGCCCACTGCGCGCCGACATTGCCGACAAAGGCTTTAACATCGTGGTGGTGCGAGAGCTGACCGGCGGGATTTATTTTGGTGAGCCCAAAGGACGTGAAGGTGAAGGCCGCGATGAAAAAGCGTTTGATACGGAAGTCTATCATCGCTATGAAATTGAGCGTATTGCCCGTATTGCCTTTCAATCGGCCCAGCTTCGCAACAAACACGTGTGCTCAATCGATAAAGCCAACGTGCTGCAAAGCTCAATGCTATGGCGTGAGGTGGTGGAAGAGGTGGCCAAGGACTATCCGGATGTCCGCTTAAGCCATATGTATATCGACAACGCCACCATGCAGCTGATTAAAGACCCGTCGCAATTTGATGTGATGCTATGCTCGAACATTTTCGGCGACATCATCTCCGATGAGTGCGCAATGATCACCGGCTCAATGGGCATGTTGCCATCTGCGAGCTTGAACGCGAGTAAATTTGGTTTGTATGAGCCCGCAGGCGGCTCTGCGCCCGATATTGCGGGTAAGAATATCGCCAACCCAGTGGCGCAAATTCTCTCCGCCGCGCTAATGCTGCGCTACTCGTTAGGCGAAGAAGACGCAGCCTGCGCGATTGAGTATGCAGTCAGCCAAGCGCTGGCGGCCGGTGAGCTAACCGCCGATCTCGCCGGTAACCGCCCCGCATTAAGTACTGAACAAATGGGCGATCGTATCGCCGCCTATATCCGCCAAGGCGCAGAATAATTACCCGTAAGGATACGAGCTATGTCGAATGCAAACACCCAACAAGGCGCTAAGACCTTGTATGAGAAAATCTATCAAGCCCATGTGGTCACCGAGCAGCCAGGCGAAGCGCCGCTGCTGTATATCGACCGTCATTTGGTGCACGAAGTGACCTCACCACAAGCCTTTGATGGCCTGCGGGAAAAAGGGCGCCCAGTGCGCCAAGTGAGCAAAACCTTCGCCACCATGGATCACAATGTCTCCACCGAAACCAAAGACATTAACGCGTCAGGGGAAATGGCGCGTATCCAAATGGAAACCTTGGCCAAAAACTGCGAAGAGTTCGGAGTGACCCTGTACGACTTAAATCATCCTTACCAAGGCATTGTGCATGTAATGGGCCCCGAGCTTGGCATTACCCTGCCCGGCACTACCATCGTCTGTGGTGATTCGCACACCGCAACCCACGGTGCCTTCGGCTCCCTCGCCTTTGGTATTGGCACCTCAGAAGTCGAACACGTACTGGCCACCCAAACACTTAAGCAATCCCGCGCCCGCACGATGAAAATTGAAGTCACGGGCAAAACTGCCCCCGGGATCACTGCCAAAGATATTGTCCTTGCGATTATCGGTAAAGTTGGCCACGCAGGTGGCACTGGGCATGTGGTGGAGTTTTGCGGGGACGCAATCACCGACTTGTCGATGGAAGGGCGAATGACGGTGTGCAACATGGCCATCGAATTAGGCGCAAAAGCTGGCCTGATCGCGCCAGATGACACCACCTTTGCCTACCTAAAAGACAAGAAATTTGCCCCTAAAGGCGAGCAATGGCAACAAGCMGTTGCATACTGGCAAACCTTGCACTCAGATGCCGATGCGCACTTTGATCGTGTGGTCACTCTCGATGGCAGTCAAATCCATCATCAAGTCACATGGGGCACCAACCCCGGCCAAGTGGTCAGTGTGCATGATAGCGTGCCTGCTCCAGAGAGCATGACCGACCCGATAGAGCGCCACTCGGCTGAGCGAGCCTTAAAGTATATGGGGCTGACGGCAGGCCAAGCCATTACAGATATCCGCATCGATAAAGTCTTTATTGGCTCTTGCACCAACTCACGGATTGAAGACATGCGCGCAGCCGCCGCGGTCGCCAAAGGACGACGCGTGGCAGAGGGTGTACATGCCATGGTGGTGCCGGGCTCCGAGCAAGTGCGCGCCCAAGCAGAGCAAGAAGGGCTGGATGTAATCTTCCCCG
>NZ_MUFL01000140.1:0-4076 GCF_001995355.1 Salinivibrio sp. PR919
TTGCAGGGGAATGACACCTGTCTCAATAGTGTGATTTGCGACTAATATCACTGTTTAGTTTGATGAACACAGCGGCTAATAAAATAGCCGCTGTCACCGGTTAGCTCGCAATCGCGGKAGCGTCGGGATCCTTTGTGGAGGCGGCTTTCTCGCTGAGAATCGTGGCAACCGTTTGGCGTGAAAGGTGGCCAATCAATTCCCCTTCTTTGTCAAAAACAGGGAGCGGCCACTTCGATGCCAGCGTGTCTGGGATCACTTGTTCAAGCAAGGAGTCTTGGTCGATAGCAGGCACATCTTCAATCATACTGGCATCAATTTGTGTACTGGGATCAGCTTTGCTGAGCGCTTTTTCACTTAGTGTGCCTTGGTAGCCTTCTTCGGTGACATAATAGCCATAGCTGGCTTTCTGTTGACGCATTTGCGTGATGGCATCGCCAATGGTATTTGCACTTATGCGACAGATCTGCGGCTGCATCACCGYCTCCACCGTTAGTGCGCGGGCGCGATTCACATCTTTGACAAAGGCTTCCACATAGTCATCTGCTGGACGCAATAGAATATCGACGGGCTCACCAACCTGTACGAGTTTACCATCGCGCAAGATCGCAATGCGATCGCCCAAGCGTAAGGCTTCATCCAGATCATGCGTAATAAACACGATGGTCTTATGTAGCTTCTCTTGTAACTCAATCAATTGATCTTGCATCTCGCTGCGAATAAGCGGGTCCAGCGCAGAGAAGGCTTCGTCCATGAGCAAAATATCGGCATCGGTACACAGGGCACGCGCGAGTCCTACCCGTTGCTGCTGGCCCCCTGACAATTGCGCAGGGTATTGGTCCGCGTACCCCTCCAAACCAACGGTTGATAACCACTGTTGGGCTGTGGCGTCGCGTTCCTTTTTGGCCACGCCTTGAATGTGCAGCCCAAACGCGACATTTTCTTTAACGGTACGGTGCGGTAATAAGCCAAATCGTTGAAAGACCATCGACATTTTATGACGGCGGAATTGCTGCAACTCTTGTTGAGAGAACTGCATAATATCCGTGCCCTCAATGCGAATCGCACCTTCGGTAGGATCAATCAGACGGTTAAAGTGACGGATAAGGGTCGACTTCCCCGACCCCGATAGTCCCATGATCACGAAGACTTCACCGCGTCGAATCGAGAGGTTGATATCACTTAACCCAATGGTATGCCCAGTTTGTTGAAGCAAGTCATCTTTGCTTTTTCCGTCTTTCACACTGGCCATTACTTTGTGAGGGTGTTTACCAAACACCTTGTACAGGCCTTCAATTTCAATCAGCGTGTCATGGGTTGGCTCAGTCATGCTCACTTCCTTTTAAATGCTGCTGCGCACGTTTGGCGTAGCTTTGTGAAACGCGGTCAAAAATGATGGCGAGCGCCACAATGGCTAAACCGTTCAGAAGACCTAGGGTAAAGTATTGGTTAGTAATGGATTTGAGAACGGGTTGCCCCAAGCCTGCCACACCAATCATGGATGCGATAACAACCATGGCCAAGGCCATCATGATGGTTTGGTTAATACCGGCCATAATGGTGGGCATTGCCAAGGGTAGCTGAACTTGGAAAAGCCGCTGCATGCCGCTGGCACCGTAGGCGGTAGCTGCTTCGAGAACATCTTTATCGACCAATCGGATGCCTAAATTGGTTAATCGGATCACCGGCGGAATGGCATAAATCACCACGGCAATGACACCGGGAATTTTCCCGATCCCAAGCAACATAACCACTGGAATCAGATAGACGAATGCCGGCATGGTTTGCATAACATCCAAAAGTGGCGTGACAATCGCTTGGGTTCGGTCTGACTTTGACATGGCTATCCCAATCGGTACACCGACACCAATCGCGAGCAGGGTACAGACGAGAATAATACTCATGGTGCTCATGGTGTCTTCCCACATTCCCAGATAGCCGATGGCCGTGAATGCAACCACCACGGCCAGAGGCAGCTTCCACGAGCGGCTGGCCAGATAGGCAATACCGGCCAGAATCGCGATCACTAACCACCACGGTGTCGACAGCAACAAATCTTCGAACCAAACCAGAAAGTTAAGTAAGGGGTCAAAAAAAGACTCGATAGATTCGCCGTATTCACGGGAGAAGCTGCGATAGGCACCGTCGAGGGTTTTACGTATTTCAAGCAGATCTCGTCTGCTCATTTCAGGCACATCAGTTAGCCATGAATTTGCCATTTTCAGGGGGTTCCTTTACTGCGGGGAAAGCGCAGCGCAGCCAAAGACTGCGCTGAGTGAGGTTAAAGTGCATTGTTGATTTTATCGGCGACATCATCGGACACCCATGATGTCCAGATCTCAGGGTGCTCAATTAAAAAGTGTGTCATGGCATATTCGCCATCGGCCTGATTTTCTTCCATCCAGGCAAGCAGTGTATTCATTTGGTCGTTAGTAAAGCCTCGTGTTTCGAGATAAGCCACGGCGTCTGGTGCACGCTTTGCGAATCGTTCGGTGATCACGGTATCAACATCAGCCGCGGGATACATAGTGACCCTTGGGTTGAGACAGTCATTCGCGGTCACACATTGTTTGTAGTGATCAATATCGGTGCCGGATTCAAAGTCTATTTTGACCATGTCATATTTGCCGAGCACGGCCGTGGGCGCCCAGTAATACCCGAACCAAGGCTCTTTACGTTCATAAGCTTTGGCGATTGAGCCGGCTAAGCCAGCGCCAGAGCCCGGGTCAACCATTTCAAAGCCGCTATCGGCAAGGTTGAGGGCGCGAAAGAGGTTGGTTGACGTGATCTGGCAATTCCAGCCGGCGGGGCAGCCATAGAATGCAGATTTAGAGGGATCTTCAGGGTGAGTAAATAGTTTGGCATTCGCCTTAATCCCCGAAATGGTTTTCAGCTCAGGGTAGTCATCGACGAGATATTGCGGCACCCAGAATCCTTCTTCACCGCCATTAATCAAGGCTTTGCCTGCATAGCGAATCCGGCCCTCGTCGATACCACGTTGCAGTCCTTCACGCATTGAGTTGCTCCAAAATTCCGGCGCAATATCGGGCTCTCCTTTTTCGACCATCGATGTACCGGTCGGCATGGTGTCACCCGGCACCAGCTCTGCATCACATCCGTAACCATGCTCGAGAATAAAACGGTCGATATTGGCAATTAAGCTTGCAGAGTTCCAATTCATATCGGCAATGGTCACTTTGCCGCAGGTGTGATCATCCGCATTCACGGGCAGTGCGCCTACCGCTAACAGGCTGGCGGCAATGATTCGCTTGTACATAGTGCTTCCCTTCTTCTTTTACACGCATTCCCAATAATATTAGACCACTAACCAAATTGTTAGGGGGAAGAGTACTAGATAGATCACGCTGTATCATCTGCAGGGCTTGCAGTGATTATTTGTTGCACTAAATATTTAGGCGGTGTGTCATGGCGCCGACCTGCGCTTATTTGATCAACGATAAAAAGCGTTTGAAGTCGTCGCCACCGGCTTGTTGTTGCCACTCGAATAACAAAGACTCAACCACGGTTATCCATGCACCATGTTGTTGCATCATGCTCAGGCCTACTTGATGGTGATTGGCATGGCACGAAGACGTCGCGTCGACTGCCACGTGAACATGATAATGAGCACGAAGGAGGTCGCAAGCGGTTTGGTAGACACAAATGTGCGTTTCGATGCCACATAAAATCACTTGTTTACGGTTGAGCGTTGTTAGTTTTTGCTGCACTTCGGGGTGGGCGTAAGCGCTGAAAGTTTGCTTAGCGATGGGGGTGTTCTCGGGCAACAGCGCGGCGAGCGATGGAGAAGTTGGGCCGAGTTTATCTGGCAATTGCTCCATCCAAATAACGGGCACATCAAAATGCTGACAGGCGCGTAGCAGTTGCGCGGTCTTTTGGTGTAGCGCATCGCTATTTACCACTTTCTGCGCCAGTTTTCCTTGTACGTCAATCAGAATGACGACAGCATTTTCTGTATTAATCATCACACTATCCTTTTGTTTTCACGAAGTAATAAGCGTAGCAGGACGGTTTTTTCTTCGCCGAGGCCCATCGCACAAGTTATTATCATCACATAAAGA
>NZ_MUFL01000141.1:0-4013 GCF_001995355.1 Salinivibrio sp. PR919
ATATTTACCGATGCTTTTATTAAGTCTTGGAGCCCTTGGTTCTACAAACAATTAGTTGAACCTAGCGAAGCATTAAAAAGAAAGATAGTTATATATTCTTACTTTTTTATTATGGCAAGTGTTCTTGTAGCCTTTTTTGTTTCCATTATTTCCAAATTCCTGCTGCCATTTTTTGTTAGTGAGGAATATTATCAAGCGCATGAGTTTATATTGTGGATCGCCTTGGGTTACATGGTAAGGGGAGTATACCAAATATTGTTCCCATATCTAGTTCATATAGGCCGAACTTCGTTCTTGCTAGTCATTACAACATCAGCAGCTTTAGTAAACTTAGTACTAAATTACTTATTGATTAGCTCATACGGTGTCATAGGTGCCGCTTATGCGACATTAGGAGCATTTATAGTGAGTGCAGTCTTAATATTTTGGTATCAGCAAAAAAATTACTATATGCCGTGGTTATTGGGAGTAAAATTTGAAAAGTAAGCCAGCTAATATTAGAGAGCTATGTGAGTTTATTTGGTATCTCGAAGAAAAATATGATTTGCTAGACTTCGAAGTAGAAGGAGTAAAAGTCTGGCAGTATGCTCGGATGGATATATATTATAAACTTGCTCAGATGACTGGTGTGTTATCAAAACCCCATAGCACATTAAAAAAAGAAGATAAGTTAAAATTTCTATTTTATCACTTTAGAAATGCTTTAAATGATAACTATTTTACACTCAAAAATAGCGATATAGTAATAGACTCCCATCCAAGATCAGTAAAGGTGAACCGCCAACCAATAGATATTTACACAAAATATCTGATTGACGACTTAGTTTCCGACGGGAAAAAGGTTACTGAGCTTGAAAGCGCATATCTTGGTTCACACGAAAGAGTTAAGAATAACTTGTCCCATTACACCGACTGGATCGTTCTATTGCAGAGGCTGTATAGAGTATTTTTAAGAGTAAAGTTGACTCCAGATAACTTGCGAGTGATAAAGAGTGTAGAGAAAGAAATAAATAAAACCTGCAAAGTAGATATTGGATTGGAAAAGTTCTTTGAACAAAAAACAAAACACTTCGAAGCAAACTATAAAATTTTTGTAAAAGTCCTTAAAAAATTAAATCCAAAAACCTTTTACATGGTAGTTTCTTACGGGAAAGCGCCCATGATTAAGGCTGCTAAAGATCTTAATATCAAGGTGGTTGAGTTACAGCATGGCACGATTAGTCAATATCACTTAGGCTATAGCTTTCCTAATAGAAATAATCCGCTAGATTACTTTCCTGATAAACTATATGTATGGAGTAGATTTTGGAAGGATATGGCGCCATTTCCTATCTGTAAAGATGACGTAGTTGTTGATAAGTTTCGATATTTAGAGACCGTTAAAGAAGAATATAAAACTATAAAGAAGAATGATAAACAACTAGTGGTGCTTTCTCAAGGTGCAATTGGAAACGCAATCGCAAATAAGTTTTTAGAAAATTATAAGAGATTTAAAGGCTACGCTATTAAATATAAACTTCATCCAGGTGAATTTGACCGATGGGACAGTTATCCTGCACTCAAAGAGCTGAGCAAGTATCCAAATGTAGAAATTGTAAAAGATGAGGTGCCTCTTTATCGTCTTTTCGCAGCCAGTAGTTTACAAGTTSGAGTTTTCTCCACTGCATTGTATGAGGGTGTAGAGTTTAATTGTCGGACTGTACTTTTAAATGTGAGTGGGATTGAGTACATGGAGCGTTTTATTGAAATTCATAACATAGAAGTGTTGAACTAAATATAGTTGGTTAGTATCCCAGGGAAAACGCATAAAGATCCGCGCTATGACTGAGTTAGCGATTTAATGACTTAGTTGTCAGTTAAGGCTAAAAACCGTGCGTTGTACCATATTTATTAACAAAAATGAGTGAAAATAAATGATCAATTTGTTGATCATTTTCAGTGCGATTTAATGGCCTCCTAATGTTTAGGAGATTAAAAATGATAGAAGAAAAAAGTGCATTTATGCATTTCGTTTCCATCAAAGATATTCGCCAAGAAGGCCAGTGCGAGATCGCGAACATTTTTTAACCAAAAAGGTTCGGTTTAACGATCACCTCTGGCTGTGATCATATATGCTGATTCGAAAATAGTTCGGGATAGATACCGTGGATATCGATACATTTAAAGACTACTTCAGCGCCGTTGATGATCATCGCCAGAGTGCCAAGATAACCTACCCGCTATTCGACCTGCTTTTTGCTTCATTGTGCGCGGTGATTGCGGGGTCGAAAGGATGGTACGAGATTCGAGAATACATCCTAGGGCACCATGAGTGGTTTAAGCGTAACGGTATGTTTGAAGAAGATATTCCTGCCGACGATACCATCGCTCGTGCCATCTCTGCGATTGAACCGAGTGCCTTTCAAGCCTGCTTTATCGATTGGATGAAAGCAGTCCATCAAATGACGGGTGGTCAGGTGGTCGCAATCGACGGTAAACGCTGAAAGGCTCTTACAACCGTGAAGATAGAAGTAGTACGATCCACATGGTCAGTGCGTACGCCAATGAAAATCATCTGGTGCTTGGCCAGCTCAAGACAGAAGAAAAAAGCAATGAAATCAGTGCGATTCCCGAGTTAATTCGTCTACTCGATTATGCGGTGCGCTGATCACCATCGATGCTATGGCCTGCCAAACGACGATTGCTAAGACGATTCTTGAGCAGGGTGGCGATTACTTATTAGCGGTGAAACAAAATCAAGGCAAGTTAGCGAACGCGATCACCGCAGCATTCAGTGAGCAGCGCCCAACCTTCAATGACGATGTTGTGTTTGAACATGGCCACGGTCGTACTGAGTCTCGCCAGTGCTATGTAATTGATAAAGAATGCTTATCCGGCGACTTTACTCGTTGGCCATCACTACAAAGCCTTGTCATGGTTGAGTCTTTGCGTGTTGAAAAAGGGCGTCCGATGTCGCTGGAGTATCGCTACTATATCAGCTCAAAATCACTGACTGCTGATGAGGCAAGCCGTGCTATCCGCTCGCATTGGGGTATTGAAGCCATGCACTGGGTATTGGATGTCAAAATGGGTGAAGACGCCTGCCAAATTTATAAAGACAATGGGGCCGCGAACTTTGCCTGTCTGCGGCACATGGCCTCAAACATGGTGCGGGCTGAGCCGACCAAGATCAGCTTGGTGGCCAAACAGAAGCGCTGTCTCATGAACCCCAGCTTCTTAGAAAAGGTTTTAGCCGCATGCATACCGGCGATGGTTGAAAAATAAACACTCATGCGCTCGCCGGGGCTGAGAAGCCTTTCGTGACGCGGGTGTCCATGCGTTATACAAGAGCAAATATAGATGATAGAGCAAAGAAAGTGAATTAAAATGAAGTCGGTATTGATAACTAGCAATGCGTATTTCCCAAATATTGGTGGGATAGAGAATTCGTTGCGCTATCTGGCACGAGAGTACCTAAAAAAAGGCTACGAAGTAAATGTCGTAGTCAGCGATGTGAATAACGTCACTGATGATAAATTACCACCTTTTGAAATATTAGATGGCATCAATATTTATAGATACTCAACACAACACTCTGTTCACAAGTTACTGCGCCCGCTTTCTGGATTTTTGACTTTAATATCACTATTAAAGTTATTTAAAAAATTGAAATTGGAGAACAAGCCAGATCTAACCATTAGCCGTTTTCACACTACTACATGGCTTGCGAAAATTGCGAGATTAGAAAACGTAATATATTTACTTCCTGGAGTGGTCAAATATCAGAACCATCCAAGCCGTACATCTCAAAAAAAAGGCATAGCGAAGGTTAAACAGTTGCTGCGCTATTACTATCATGTATGGCTACAGAGTAATGCATTTCGTTCAGCCGACCGGCTTGCGGTCTTTAGTTCAAATATGGCAGATCAAGTAAGCTCTTGCGCTAAACCTTCAAAACCTTTGCTATTAGTAAAACCTGGAGTAGATAACGAACGGTTCTGCCCATGCGAGCATGATCAGATCCAGTTACTTAG
>NZ_MUFL01000142.1:0-4001 GCF_001995355.1 Salinivibrio sp. PR919
TCCGTATACTCGTAAAGCGAAGCTTGGTCATTAACGCGATCAAAATAGCTTTAGTGGTGGGAACAATACTCAACATTATCAATCAAGGCGATGCGCTGTGGGCCGATGGCTCATTTAGTATCGGCCATGCGCTACTCAACTATCTCGTCCCCTACAGCGTGGCAAGCTATAGCGCGGCCAAGTACCAACTCAACCAGTCAACAAACCCTTCAAATAACACGGACAAAGCCCCATAAAAAAGCCAGCATTCTGCTGGCTTTCATCCGAAAACAGCGGCCGATTACGCCACGTCAGCCGTCGCTTTCTCTACCGGCTGTGAACCAGTTTCTGGCATATAACGGTAATACTCAGCGTCTTTCGCGGGTGCGAGCGTATGCCCCATCATCATATCTGCCGCCTTTTCAGCTACCATGATCGTCGGCGCATACAAGTTACCATTGGTAATTGCTGGGAAAACGGACGCATCAACGACACGCAGATTTTTCACCCCATGTACATTCAATGATTCATCCACGACTGCCATTTCATCGCTCGCCAAGCCCATTTTGCAAGTACAGCTGGGGTGGTAAGCACTTTCCCCTTCGCGTGCCACAAAATCGAGGATCTCTTCATCGGTTTGCGCATCGCTGCCCGGTGATAACTCTTTACCGCGAAGGTGGTCAAACGCAGGTTGCGCAATGATATCTCGCGACACGCGAATCGCTTCCACCCACTCTTTACGCTCTTGTGGCGTTGAGAGATAGTTAAAGAAGATCTCTGGCTTCTCATCTGGGTTAGTGCTGCGAATTTTAACGTAACCGCGCACATCGGTATTCATCGGCCCCACATGCAACTGGAAACCATGTCCTTTGTTGGGTGCCGAACCATCATAGCGAATTGCCAAAGGTAAAAAGTGGAACTGCAAGTTCGGATACGCCACCTCATCATTACCACGCACAAAACCACCTGCCTCAAAGTGGTTGGTCGCGGCAGCACCTTTACGACGGAACAGCCAATCAAAACCGATTTTCGGTTGATTGTGAAACTTAAGCGCGGGATACATGCTGACCGGCTCTTTACATTCATACTGCACGTAAAGCTCAAGGTGGTCTTGCAAGTTTTCACCCACACCCGGCAAATGGTGAACAGGCTTAATCCCTAAGTTTTTCAACATGGTCTCATCGCCAATACCCGATAGCTGCAACAGCTTCGGTGAGTTGATTGCACCACCACAACTGATAATCTCGGCGCCATAGGCGGTTTTCTTCCGTCCCCACTTGCGATATTCCACACCGATAGCCGTTTTGTCTTCAAACAGCACTTTATCGGTTGTCGCACCGGTGATCACGGTAAGATTTTTACGGTTCATCACCGGGTGTAGATACGCGCGCGCAGCACTGTGGCGACGACCGCGATAGATATTTTGGTCGAAAATCCCAAAGCCTTCTTGCTGATAACCGTTTACATCGTCGGTTAATGGATAGCCCGCTTGCTGGGTGGCATTAAAGAAGGCACTAAACAGAGGGTTATCGCAATCGGCGGTACTGATCGCCAGTGGCCCATTATTACCATGGTAATCATCTTGGCCCTGTAAACGCGTTTCACACTTGCGGAAATACGGCAGGCAATGGGCATAATCCCATTTTTTTAATCCGTGCTCGTTGGCCCACTTCTCGTAGTCCATGGCGTTACCACGGATGTAAATCATGCCATTAATGCTGCTACAACCGCCAAGCACTTTGCCACGTGGCTGTGCGATACGGCGATTATGCATGTTCGGCTCGGGCTCGGATTCGTATAGCCAGTTATAGGTGCCATCAGTCAGCAAGTATGTCAGTGCGGCGGGCATATGAATGCGAAAATCAAGTCGATAATCAGGACGACCCGCCTCAAGAAGTAGCACCTTGTTATCTGGATTGGCACTTAAACGGTTCGCCAACACACAGCCTGCTGAACCCGCGCCAATAATGATGTAATCGTAGTTTTGTTGCAGTCCCATAAAACCTCCAGTTTTCCTTCCCGCGCGCAGTGACTTGTTCGCCATCTTGGTGGCGCGGTTATGGGTGAATGTAGTTAGAGGTTTCCTTTTTGAAGTGTTTTTTATTATTTGCTTGATGCTTGTGCATCAATGCATTGTTGTAGCAACCGATAGTGGTGGCTGATCGTTGCCTGCGCCTTAAAAGGCTCTGCGGCAACAATGTGGTGGACGGTCTGCTGCCAGTTTTCCACCGTTTGGCGACGATACTCCGCCGCCTGATAAAGGGCATAATCGTGCGAGCTAAAGCCTTGTTGCAGCGCATGCATTACCCACTCAAAAATTGGGTTGCCTGACATTTCAGCAATCAGCAGGTTTAGCGCCCGATCTAGCTCCCCTAATCGATCAAGATCTGGACTCACACTCGCCGCTTCAGCCGCTAAGGCTTCTACGGTTTCCTGCAGTGTGACTTTCTGCGCCTCATTCCCGCGACTCATCGCAAGTAAAACCAAGCTTTGGTCGACCGTTTCACGAAACTCCGCCACTTTCTCCGCATTGATATGGCTTTGCTTGAGAAACAGCGCCAGTGATTCACTGATATGATGAACATCCACTTGGCGCACGACAGCACCGCCTTTCTGACCCTTGCGGATTTCAATCAAGCCTTTTTGTTTGAGTGCCTGAATCGCCTCACGCACCACACCGCGTCCTGTTCCGAACTGTTGCTGAAGCTCACGCTCACTGGGTAGTTTGTCACCAGGCTTTAGCGCCTCAGACAGAATCGCTGACTCAATTTGTAATGCCACATCTTCACTGGCCCGGCCCATTTGCACCGGATGAAAAAGGCTTTGTGCGGTTGTGTTCATCATCACCCTCTCTTTTGGTAGGACCAAACTAGCAATATTAGCTCTATAAAGTCAAATACCATCTCGCTAGCCTTACTTTGGTACGACCATTACCCATAATAGAAAATCAACTTATTGGATTGATAAATATGATAAAAATAAAAAATCCCGCTTGGTTTTACCGAAGCGGGATTTTTTCACTGTCTGCAGACGACAACTAACTTTGGTAAACCATTCGCCACTCACGCTCTCCGGTATGTGGATCCGTTTGCTCTCTATCAACCACAAAACCGTGACGCAGATAAAAAGCGTAACTGGCCGTGTTTTTCTGATACACAGTGAGGTCGATAGTAGGCTTTTGCAGTTTGGCATGATCGAGCAATTGACTGCCCACACTGGCGCCCTGATGGGCAGGATCGACAAAAATCGCCGCCAGCGTATTACCATGCAATGCATAAAAGCCAAGGATGACCTCTTGATAGGTGCCTACCCATACCTCAGCCATCGGTAAGTAAGACGCACGCATGGCATCACGTTGCTGATGCCAGAACGCCTCATCAATGAAGTCATGCGCCTGCAGTGAGGCATTTAACCAGATATCTAGAACCGACTCCGTATCGTCCGGTCGCATACGTCGAATGGTTAATCGGTTGGGCGCCGTCATTGGCATACTGTTCCCTTTTTATTGCTCGGAGAGTAACGCAGGCTGCACCACCAAGTTTCGCACACCGTGTGCATGATGCTCTTCAAATACGTTCGCCTGACACCAGCGCTGAATACTCGCAATGTTAACCTTTTTGACCTTCGGGCGGACCCGCCAGGTTACTTGGTAAGGCGATCCTTTCTCGTTGTAGGCCGGGCCGGTCGTTGAGCCGAGATAGCTTACCGCCTGACCGCTATCTTCGGGCAGGTGAATCGCTTGATAGCGCCCTTTGCGCTGACCAACCGCCGTCAGGCGCGTGAAATCAGCAGCACTGTCATCATTCACCGCCACGAGCACTTGTGCCTCAACCCGCAACTGCGGATTCACCGTTGCATCACTCAAGCACGCGCCCAGCGTCGGACCCGGCGCGACAGACGCCGTGCTATACACATAGTGAAGTTCCAAGGTGTCRCCAACCTGCACATTTTGATGCTCACTGGCACACACAGGCTGGTGATATTCTTCGCGCTCAGCATCGGTTAACTGTCCCGTATAGAGG
>NZ_MUFL01000143.1:0-3895 GCF_001995355.1 Salinivibrio sp. PR919
GATATATTCAAGATATGGTTCACAATTAACTACTTTATTATTAAAACTCTTATTTATTCGCTTAATCGCACGACCAGTCAATACAAGTAAATAAACACATGGAATTAGAATAAAAAGTATAAAAAACACCCAGAAACTCATTTTTTCCTCCATGTAAAACTGCTAACGCCTCGCTTAACCGGCGCAAAATTGCAGGCTAAAATTAGCGACGAAGGAGCGCAAGCCTGCTGTTTTGCGTCCCTTGGTTTAAGCGTTTGTTAAGCATCACTGCTCGGCAAGTGCAAGATTTCACCTATGAGTAGATAGGTATTTAAAAATAAGGCTCTTGCTTCTTCCACCGTAACTTCGTTGTGAACACCGGTAGAGACTCGGTCATAGAGGTTAGCTAAGTTTTGACGAAACCTCTTTTTCCTACTATTGCTGTCTATACGTTGGTGAATATAAGCATTAATTCTGTTCTGGTGGCGATTAGCCGCTAATGAAAGTTGATTGCCACCAATTTCGATCGTTTCTTCTGATGGAGGGAAAATATTATCTGCGAAAGAGTCAATGACTCGGCGACAAGTTGTAAGTGACTGACTTATTGCTTCTTGATCACCCTCAGCTAGACGACTCATTACAGATGGGATTTGTTCGAGAACGTCCCCGCACGAGTCTCCGATCAAGCTATCGACATCACTTTTATATCTCTCAAAAATCGACTCAGAAAGACTGTCGAATTGCTTTTCATAATATATTTCGCTTACAAACTCATGAAGGTTGGCAAGTACTCTACTTTTTATTCCGCTTAGCTTAGAAATATACGAAGTCGATGAAGCCATCTCGTCAGTGACTTTCTTTGTCGCAGCAAAAGCCATATCCCCAGCAGTATCGGGCACTCGCATCGCATGTAATTTTGCTTGCTCAGCAATTATTGCGGCTTCTTGTTGTGCTAAAGGCCCCCAATAACCCCGTTGTTTTTCACGATCGACCCAGCGCCCTGTGATCCCCATATATCTTAGGGATACCTCATTTGATGAGTTGTATCCTTTCATTTCAAGCTTAAGCCAATATCGGATTTCTTCAGAGCCAACCCATCGGGCTAGTCTCGAGGCCTTCAGAATTAAGCTTTCTGCGCTTGCTCGGCTCAACTCTATATCATCGAGTAGCTCTTTAGCTAATTCGAGAATGTGTTCTGATCTACTCTGGTCAACCACGATTATTCCTTGTGATGCTTAACGAATGACATGGATTCCCTCTCTTGAAGATCTGCCACACTTAGGTGCGGCCTTTAATACCGGAGGTAACCATGTCTGCTCGATTCATTTGTGGCGCTGATCTCGCCAAGCACCACTTTTCTCTTCACGCGGTGGATGACCACGGAAAAGTCATTCTCTATAACTCGTTCCCACGCTCCTGCGTGGGAACAGGAAGTAATGTCTAATGGCCCTGTCACATGATTGGCAGGTAGCGGTGAAACCGCAGTAAGAGACCTTCTATATGTGTTTGCCGTAAGCAATAACTTAATGGCTGAAATGACAGAACGAAGTAGACGACTTTGTTGTTCGAGAGCATTGGCTGCTGGCGCAGCCAAAAAATGCTATTGCCTATTGACCGGAGAAGGGCTCATATGTGTTATACGCGTTCTCCACGATTGAACGCAACTACCGTAGCGCGTAATTTAGTTAGCTTAAACTCTGTAAGTAACACTGTAACAAAAGACAATATAGAAACGGAGATAAGTGCAACATTAATCAAAGCATTACCACTAAACTCATAAATACCTGACAGACCAATAAATAGCAAAAGACAGGAAATTATCGATAGAATCGAATCATTCGTTTTCACTTTATACTCATCAGCAGGTATATCTTTTATTATCGAAACCGGATTTGAGAGCCCGTCAAGCCGAACTGCAATTTTTCCTTTTTTAATTTTTACTTTTAGGCCAGAACTTCTTAACGAATTAGCTAAATCTTCCATGATTGATTATCTCCATTTCTGCGAGCGCATAACGCAAAGCACAGTTGCAAAATACTTGGCACTATATTTTGCGAAGCAAAATTCGTGATATGTATTTTGTCAATTGATGCGCCTTGTTATACGAACATTTCCTCATATGTGCTGATTGCTTTAACTGCACCGGTTAGGTCATTTCTACCATTAAAGTCATGCTTAACAGCAATGACGTCACAGCCACTAGATTTACCAGCACGAATACCCGCTGTAGAATCTTCAAACACAATTGTTTGGTCAGGTGAAGCAGCTAATTTGCCAAGAGCTAAAGTATAGGCTTCAGGATCAGGCTTATGCTTAGTTACGTGCTCCTGCGTGATAACAAGGTCAAAAGCATTCTCTAGCTGTAACGAGGCTAAAATATTAGCCACCATCCATGTTGCTGCTGAACTAACAACTCCACACTTTTTACCTGCTAGTTTTAACTGTTCTATGTAAGCCTTAGCCCCAACATTTAGCTCAAGACCATCATTGAGCAACTGTTCGTAATGAGCTCGAAAGTAGCAATTAAACTCTGTTAAGTCAGGAGCAATATTTGCATTTTCAAAGAAGTGACCCGTTACAACCTGCCAACTTTCACCCATAACATCTTTGTAAATGTTGTAGTCTACGTGTGCGCCATAATCTAAACACGCTAATGCTAACGCTTTGCCCTTTAAAGGTTCTGAATTTACTAATGTTCCGTCCATATCGAACAGATAAACTTCATAATCTTTCAATTCACTCTCCATGTTAAATTTTCGAGTTCGTATAACGCTAAGCCAAGTAGTGAGCAACGCAATACGAAGTCACTGCATAATACCTTAAACACATAAATCAACGCATACTAAAAATGCCACGCGTTGCGAATCTGTCTTAAGCGCTTTGATACTCATTGAGCCTTCTCCTCCAGCTTAACCAGCAGGCTAAGCTGGAAGGCGACAAATCCAAAAAAGGAGAAGACTCGATGAGATTTTATAACCAACAGCATGATTATTACTGCGGCATCGATCTGCATGCGCGCATTCTTTACGTCTGTATCATTGATTCTGCGGGTAACTCCGTGGTTCATAAGAAAGTTGACGCCACCCCTGACGCACTCTTAGACACTCTTGCGCCCTTTCAAGACCAAATTGTTGTCGGCATCGAGTGTATGCATTGCTGGTATTGGGTTAGTGACCTTTGCCGCGATAGACGGCAGTAAGAGATCTTCTATATGTGTTTGCCGTAAGCAATGACATAATGGCGGAAATGACAGAGCGAAGTAGACGACTTTGTTGTTCGAGAGCATTGGCTGCTGGCGCAGCCAAAAAATGCTATTGCCTATTGACCGGAGAAGGGCTCATATGTGTTATGTGTGCTCCCAAAAAGCAACTTGTTGCCCACTTTTGCCCTGTTGGCTAAAATTTGACAAATGAATGAACATGTTAATACTATTGATGACTATTTAACCAACGGAAGGCTTAAATCGTGAAGGAAATCATCAACAACATAAGTATTTTTGTAGGCAAAAACCTTAGCATCATTGGGTTTACCTCTGGTGTTCTATTTTACTTGGTAATCAGGTAATTGGCTCAAGAGACAGCAGATAAGCAGATTTATTTGGCCGTTTTACAACTTTGACGCTGTCTTTGGCATTGTTACCCCAAACTTTTCCACCCGTGAATAACCATTCTTTTCAGTGCTTTTATTGCTATCACTTTCGCGCTGCTATCTCCGATTACTTCGTAACACATAACGCCCGCGTCTAGGGAATCCCCTCATAAATATCTTTTGAAACAATGAGGTAGACACGCATCACTCCCTCTGATCTAATGAATTTCGCCAAAAACACACTCGATACAGACAGATTCAATAGCGATGCTAACGATGCGTGATGACCAAATCCTACTACAAACACTGTCAAAACAGTGCCCCAACA
>NZ_MUFL01000144.1:0-3792 GCF_001995355.1 Salinivibrio sp. PR919
ACGGAATACGGAATACGGAATACGGAATACGGAATACGGAATACGGAATACGGAATACGGAATACGGAATACGGAATACGGAAAAAGCCTATCGTGCCGGTGCCGATGGGTAAAGGTCCTAGATCCTAAGATTCTAGGGGCGGCTTTTCTGCTCTTCTCCGTACTCCGTAATCGAAGCGCTCCGTATTCCCATTCACGAATGCTAAAGACTAAAAAGTAGGCCCTGATTACGCAGTTCGGCGAGGGTTTTCCCTGCCTTATCTTTTTCAGAAAGGAGGGGAGCAACCGTTAATGGCCACTGAATGCCGAGCTCGGGGTCGTCCCACTGCAAGGTCACCTCAGCTGCTGGATTGTAGAAATCCGTGCATTTGTAGACAAACTCGGCTTCCTTACTCGTCACATAAAAGCCATGAGCGAACCCCTCGGGTATCCAAAGCTGGCGCTTATTCTCTGCAGAGAGGTATACCCCCACCCACTGCCCACAGGTGGAGGAGCCTTGGCGTAAATCAACTGCCACATCAAACACTTCACCGCTCACTACCCGTACGAGCTTGCCTTGCGTATTTTGCGTTTGGTAATGCAAGCCACGCAAAATACCTTGCGCAGATTTAGAGTGGTTGTCTTGCACAAAAGAGGTTGGCTTACCTGTGACTTGCTCATCAAAGCGTTTTTGATTCCAAGTTTCCATGAAAAAGCCTCGTTCGTCGCCAAATACAGACGGCTCGATAATTTTAATATCGGGAATTGCGGTATTAATTACTTGCATCAGATTCGTCCTGATAATCGCTGAGGTTGGTCAGTGCACATTGCCAATCACTGGGCGGAATTGAGAATTGGGCCATTATTTGCGTGGTATCTAAACGCGAATTCGCCGGTCTTTTAGCTGGGGTGGGATACTCAGCTGTTGAAATAGGCGTCACTGTCGGCACAGTTTTTAGGATGCCTTGTTGGTACGCGCAAGCAAAAACCGCAGACGCAAATTCATACCAACTTACATGCGGGTAGCCGGTAAAATGATACAGGCCATAGCGGGGATTATCATCTTCTTCAAGGTGTTGCGCGATACGAATCAGGGCACTTGCGATATCACCTGCGTAAGTCGGCCCACCCAACTGATCATTGACGACATTTAACGTGTTTCTTTGCGACGCTAAGCGCAGCATAGTTTTAACGAAGTTGCCACCCTGCTCACCAAACACCCACGCCGTGCGCAAAATAATGTGCTTAGAGCACGCTCGCTGTACCGCCAGCTCTCCGGCTAGCTTGCTTGCACCATATACACTGTGTGGGTCGGTTTGGTCAGTCTCTCTATATGGCGCTTCATTGCAACCCGAGAACACGTAATCGGTTGATAAATGCAGTAATGTAGCTTGGTGCTGCTCAGCAGCTTCTGCCAAGTATTTGGGCCCATCTCGGTTCACGGCATAGGCTTTCTCGACATCACTTTCAGCGTTATCCACAGCGGTGTAAGCTGCTGCATTGATGATCACACTCGGCTTGAATGCGTTGACCTTTTTTATCACCGCTTGACGATCAGTAATGTCGAGTTCATCTTTCGTGCACGCCAGCATGGTGATCTGTTTTTTTGCGGTGAGCTGTTTAACAAGACAATGACCCACTTGGCCTTGACTACCGGTTATTAAGATGCGCATTCAGGATGTCCTTTAACTGTCGATTCCTTAACCAGTTTTGCTAGATACTGCCCATAATCGTTCTTCATCATCGGCTCAGCTAAAGCCCTCAGCTGTTCGTCTGTTAGCCACCCTTGTCGCCATGCGATTTCTTCCAAACAGGCGACTTTGAGCCCTTGCACATTTTCAATGGTTTGTACAAAAGAAGATGCTTCATGCAAGCTTTCATGGGTGCCAGTATCTAGCCATGCAAATCCACGCCCTAGAAGCTCGACTTTGAGTGTCTCATCATGCAAATACATTTCATTAATCGCGGTGATCTCAAGCTCTCCACGGGCTGAAGGTTTGACCTGCTTTGCCATCTCAACCACTCGGTTATCATAAAAGTACAACCCAGTGACCGCGTACTGAGACTTAGGCTTAGACGGTTTTTCTTCGATGGAGATGGCATTCATTTCATCGTCAAACTCAACCACGCCAAAGCGCTCAGGATCTTTGACCTGATAACCAAAGACAGTCGCGCCAGACTCTCGTGCCGCAGCACGTTTAAGCGTGCTTGAAAACGACTGACCATAAAAAATGTTATCGCCGAGTACCAAACATACACTGTCATCACCGATAAACTGCTCGCCAATGATAAAGGCCTGCGCCAAGCCATCTGGACTAGGCTGAACGGCGTACTCAAGACGAACCCCAAAGTCAGAACCATCACCGAGAAGACGCTTAAAACTCGCGTTATCTTCTGGCGTGGTAATGATTAAAATGTCTCGAATGCCCGCTAGCATCAACGTTGACAGCGGGTAGAACACCATTGGCTTGTCATAAATGGGTAGGAGCTGTTTAGAAACGCCACGTGTGAGTGGATATAACCGTGTACCCGACCCACCAGCAAGGATAATTCCTTTCATAAAAATACGTCCTAGGTTCTTGCGCCTAGGCCCAAGAGAACACTCGAGCCAAGGAGTCACTATTTGATAATACTTGAGGCTAGTTTGTACCCAAGCGCTCTCGTGAGTAGGAGCCATCAAGCACTCGCTGCCACCATTCACGGTTGGCCAAGTACCATTCCACCGTTTTTCGAATCCCTGACTCAAAGGTTTCTTCTGGTCGCCAACCCAGATCCTTTTCAATCTTGGAAGCATCAATTGCATAGCGACGATCGTGACCGGGTCGGTCTTGAACATATGTAATTAGCGAAGCGTGCTGCGTGCCGGTCGAATAGCCTCGCTGATCCATCGGTGCGAGTTCGTCCATGATGGTGCAAATTGTTTTCACGACATCGATATTTTTCTTTTCGTTGTGACCGCCGATATTGTAGGTTTCGCCCACCGCCCCTTCAGTGACAACGCGGTATAACGCACGCGCGTGATCATCGACAAACAGCCAATCGCGAATTTGCGTTCCATCGCCATATACGGGTAGCGCTTTACCTTCTAACGCGTTCAGGATCACCAGAGGGATCAGTTTTTCAGGAAAGTGATAGGGGCCGTAGTTGTTCGAGCAGTTGGTGATAATGGTCGGTAACTCGTAAGTGCGTTGCCAAGCACGTACTAAATGGTCACTGGACGCTTTTGAGGCAGAATACGGGCTTGAGGGAGCGTACGGCGTTGATTCCGTAAAAAGCGCATCTGTATGATGTAAATCGCCATACACCTCATCCGTGGAGATATGATGAAAGCGAAAAGCTGTTTTTTTCTCATCGCTGAGCGTATTCCAATAGCGCCGGCTGACCTCCAGCAAGGTGTAGGTGCCAACAATATTGGTCTCAATAAACGCAGCAGGACCATCAATTGAGCGATCGACATGCGACTCAGCCGCTAGGTGCATAATGGCATCAGGCTGGTGAGTATCAAATACTCGCTCAAGTGATGCTTTGTCACATATATCAATTTGCTCAAACGTGTAGCGGTTACTTTTATCAACATCCACTAGCGACTCTAAGTTGCCCGCGTAGGTTAATTTATCAACATTGATGACCGAGTCTGTTGTCTGATTGATGATATGCCGAATCACTGCAGAGCCAATAAAACCCGCTCCTCCTGTCACTAGAATCTTCATTTTTGTCCTTTATTGATATATCGGCGCCGTAAGTACGCAATACTAAAGATGATTCAATTATCTTATAGGAAATGAAGGCCATGCAAGGCACCGAGAGAAAAGT
>NZ_MUFL01000145.1:0-3666 GCF_001995355.1 Salinivibrio sp. PR919
ACCATGAAGTGGAAATAACTGTGTGGATGGGATTGAAAAAGGGATTTACGCTAAATCTATCTCAGTATTTAGACGTAATAAATTATTCATAAAACAATAAAATTTATTACACCCGATGATTGCGATTTCATTCACGACACGAGGCAATTTCAGCTTGTATCGTGAGATGAACAACACTATAAAAACTACATAAATGGCTGAAATTATAATAATTAAGAGACATTCCACCTATAGCAAACAGCCATGTACCGATCACCGATAGTGAGAGGTGACTCGATAGATTCATGAAAATGACATTATTGTTTTTTATGCATTTATTCTCATTCTCTCACACTTTTCCGGATTACTATGAAAATGTTGTTATAAGTTATTATCGATACTTGACTGCCTAAAAGTATCTACTACAGTGTGAGTTGTGGTAGATAAACTAACCACTTTTTGATCACACGCTCACCATCTTGAGCAAATGCTGTCTGATGCGTGCTAGCGCAGAGGTCATGAGTGGGCACTTAGTTTATTGCAAGGTATGCAAAAGTTTGATGCAAGAGGGATGTTTCGCATGGAAACTGGTACAGTAAAATGGTTTAACAACGCCAAGGGATTCGGCTTTATTTGTCCTGAAGAAGGAGAAGGCGACGTTTTTGCGCATTACTCTACAATCCAAATGGATGGATACAGGACATTGAAAGCGGGTCAGACCGTCAGCTACGAGGTTCAAGAAGGACCGAAAGGCTACCATGCGAGCCAAATCGTCCCTGTTGAACAAGAAGCAGCGAAATAACAACGCGTTATTCGCGACGGTTACAAAGGAAAAAGCGAGCGCAATGCGTTCGCTTTTTTTCGTACTCGGCGCGCTCTATCTTATCGAGACACTTGCCCATCGCAGAACATGCTCATAGCAAGCCAAGTGCTTCTTTATAGTGCAACCGGCACACCGACACATAACGCTCGTTGCCACCGATCACGACTTGATCGCCATCAGCAATCGCATTGCCTTTTGCATCTTGGCGGATCACTCGATTGGCTTTTCGACCACAATGACAAACCGTTTTTAGTTCTACTAACTTATCCGCCCAAGCGAGTAAGTATTGAGAGCCTTCAAATAGCTCTCCTCGAAAGTCAGTGCGCAACCCATAACACAACACAGGAATACGCAATTTATCGACCACATCAGTTAACTCAAGCACTTGCTGTTTGGTGAGAAACTGACTTTCATCCAGTAACAGGCAGTCTACTTTTTCATGTTCTTGAATGGCTGAAACATGTTCGAATAAATTGGTTTCATTGTGGTACAGGTGCGCCTCTGTCTCTAAACCAATGCGTGAGCTAATTTTTCCTTGACCATATCGGTCATCGATTGCCGCTGTATATAACAGGGGCTGCATGCCTCGCTCTTGATAATTAAAGGCTGATTGCAAAAGTGTTGTCGACTTACCGGCATTCATTGCGGAGTAATAAAAATAAAGCTGCGCCATTGTTATCTCGGATTATTCGGTCATCAGGCTTAAAATCAATCCAGCATGCTACCGGATCTCATCAAAAAGGAAAGCCCCGACCAGCGGGGCTTTGCGCTCAATCCTATTATGAGGTAGTCGCGAGCGAGATTAGGCCATGGCTTTGCACGGGCGCTTTTTCAGCCACAGTAGCGCAAAACAAAGCGCGACAAAGGCCAGTGTCGTGGCAGCAAATGCCAACCATAGTGATACGGTAAAGCCAAGGACCAAAAAGCCAACCGCGGACACCAGAGCGCCACCAATCGCGTAAGGCRACTGTGTCGAGACATGATCAATATGCCCGCAGCGTGCCCCTGTGGATGACAAGATGGTGGTATCTGAGATTGGTGAACAATGGTCACCAAACACCGCACCGGCTAATACCGCCGACAGCATAGGTAACATCAAGGAAATTTCCGTTGCCGCAGCCAGATCGCCAGCGATTGGTAGCATGATACCAAAGGTTCCCCATGAGGTACCGGTCGCAAATGCCATCACTGCCGCGAGTGAGAAGAGCACAACAGGGAGTAGCTCAGACGGCATATTGCCCTGCACCAATGAAGACAGATATTTACCCGTTTGCAAATCGCCAATGATATGGCCAATGGACCATGCAAACAGCAGAATAAGAATGGCCCCAAACATGGATTTCGCTCCGACCCATAAGGTTTTGCTGATCGCAGACGCACCAATCCCCTGTTTGATCGTCATGGCTAAAGCAACGATAAGTCCAGCCGCGCCTCCCATCAGAAGCGACATTCCTACATCCGTGTTCTCAAACGCACCGAGTACTGAGAAGGATACATCGTCACCCGCTAACGCTTGTGCGCCAGTGTAGAGCATCGCACTGATGGTCGCCACAACGAGGACCACAATCGGTAACACCAGATCAGAAACCGTGCCGTGCTCGCTTTCTTCAATCCCAAGATCGTCACAAAGATCGGCACAATTGTCGCTTTCATCCCCTAAGCGACTGCCTTTTTTTGCTTGGTATTCAAATTGACGCATGGGGCCAATATCAAGCTGAAACCAAATCACTGCAAAAACCAGCAAAAGCGCAAAGATTGCATAGAAGTTCATCGGGATCATGGTGACAAAGGCGCCGAGCGGCGTGTAATCAGTCACCCCATGTGCGACTAAAATCGAGCCGATGACGGTAATGATATAAGCGCCCCAGCTCGACGCGGGGGTGATAACACACATGGGTGCGGCGGTCGAATCGAGAATATACGCCAGCTTCGCTCGAGACACGTGGAAGCGATCAGTGACAGGGCGCGAGACAGCCCCCACCGCTAAGCTATTAAAATAGTCATCCACGAAAATAAATACGCCTAAGAAAGCCGCCAGCAGCTTTGCTCCTCGTTTGCTTTTAATTCGGCTTTGTGCCCAATTGGCAAACGCTCGTGTTCCCCCAGAGAGTGACAATAAAGCAGTGATCATTCCCAGTAATACGAGGAAAGCAAGAATACTCATATTCCAGCTATTAATACTGCCGTCAGCCACAAATAGTCCGGCAACCACATCAAAAAGGTATTGCGCCGATGTCCCTAGGGAAAAGTCAGCGAGTAGCAAGGTACCGAGTACAATCCCCATGCCTAGCGACAACAGCACGCGGCGTGTTGCAATGGCAAGGCCCAAAGCCAACAAAGGTGGAAGTAACGATAAAGCGGATGAAGAAAAGTCTGTTAAGTTCATGATCTCAGTATCAACCAATTGGTTGGAGATCTACTGCAGAAACGAAGACTGGTAAGGCGTGGTAACACACAGCAAACAACTTGCCTCCTACAGTAGCGCTCCATAGTGTGTCCTAATTACTATGGCAGTGCTGCCCCTATTCGGTAACAGCCCCAGCACAGTCGGCATGATGGCCTTACTGGCTTCGGCGTTGGCTCCTTTCATGTGCGGTCACTGGCATCACCCTCGTGCACACTACTTATAAACAACGCACCTCTACGTTAAGMGTGGAGCATTCTACACAAGATGTTCACTATCGCAACTATTCACGTTTAAAAAGCCACCACTTAAACCTTCACGCTATCAAGTGTCGATGAAATCAGTCGCAATCACCCAAAATTTAGGCACATTTAAAAAAACACCCTTTAATATGAGTAACAAATATTGCGAATAGAAAATAAATAATGAAAAATAGGCCTTAATAATTTATGTAGTATTG
>NZ_MUFL01000146.1:0-3508 GCF_001995355.1 Salinivibrio sp. PR919
GATCAGGGCGCTGAGTGAAACGCTATTGGCGCTCGATATACAGATGATTGGGCTTGCCGGTGACAACAGTGTTAGTTGGGTATTGATCGATCTTGCCGCTGCGTATGCAGGTATTTCAATTGTGCCGATCCCGCCCTTTTTTACGGCTGAACAACAACAGCATGTCTTGGATACGGCAGGGGTAGATTGGGTGATCGGCTCGCCACATCCTGATGTCTCATTAAGCCATGCATCTGTGACTACATTGGCGGGATTACCATGTCATGCACGAGACGTAGACGCACCGCCAGCTTTGCCTCCGGCCGTAAAGGTCACGTTTACTTCAGGTTCGACCGGTTCTCCCAAGGGCGTGGTATTGAGCGCAGCTACGCTGGAGAGCGTTAGTGTATCGCTTGCCAATACTGTCTCCACCACTGCGGTACCTTCCTGTCATTTAGTCGTCCTTCCCCTGTCCACACTACTGGAGAATATTACGGGTGTTTACGTGCCCCTGTTGCTTGGTGTGACGACAGTGATCCCATCCAGCTATGACTTGGGGCTGATCGGCTCAAGCCAGTTAAACCTGAATCAATTGATGAGCGGACTGATTCGTTATCGCCCGCAAAGCTTGGTACTTACTCCTGCGTTATTGCGAGCCGTCATCCATCTTGGTGAACAGCATCCTGGTGCGGTTGCCGATCTCAAGCACGTTGCTGTCGGAGGTGCAAAGGTGGCACCGGGCTTATTGCGCGCAGCAAGTCGGCTTGGCTTATCGGTTTTTGAGGGGTATGGCTTATCGGAGTGCGGATCAGTGGTGAGTTTGAATACCTCCGAGCACCATTGTGTTGGCAGTGTGGGTAAACCGTTACCTCACAATCGTGTTTTTCTCGCATCAGACGGCGAAATCATGGTAGCAGGCGCGACATTCTCAGGTTATCTGGATCGCGACTTTCACCCTCACCAAGGCGCCGTTGCGACGGGAGATATCGGTGAGTTTGATGATGACGGCTTTTTGTATGTAAGAGGTCGCAAAAAAAATCAACTCATTACGGCTTTTGGCCGCAACATCCATCCAGAGTGGATTGAGGCGGAAGCCATGGCCTATTCGGCGCTTAGCAACATGGTGGTATTAGGAGAGGGGAAGGACTACCTGACTGCCATTATTGGTAGCGACTCTCCTGATAAAGCAAAGCAGCAGTTGATGCAGCTTAACCACCAACTGCCCGATTATGCGCAACTCCGAGCGGTGATATTTACTGCTCCTTTTCATCAGCAACCCCATTTAATTACGGCAAATGGCCGCCCTAAACGCGATGTCTTTTGCCAACAATTTGAGCCGCAACTTAACACGTCGGCCCAACCATTACTGACTGACGAAACCCTGCCACTCACGGCACATTCCTAGGAGGATTTATGGATAATCAAGGTTTTTTCCATGTACTAGAGAAAGAAACCGCTCAGGCGAGAGCCTCAATGCTGAGTGTGCCTGTGATTGAGGCTTGCGACTATAAGGCGATCACGCTGCAAACCTACACGGCCTTTCTTGTTCAGGCTTATCATCATGTGAAGCATACCGTTCCATTACTGATGGCCTGTGGTTCTCGGTTGCCGGAGCACTATGAATGGTTACGCCAAGCGCTCGGCGCATATATTGAGGAAGAGAAAGGTCACCATGAATGGATCTTGGATGACTTGCGCGCATGTGGCTTTGATGCCGAACTAGCGAGGGCTAACTGCGGTGAGGGCCAAGTTGGGTTAGGGATTGAGATGATGGTGGCGTATTTATATCACCAAATTGATCGCAAAAATCCAATGGCTCTATTTGGCATGGTTTGGGTGCTGGAAGGTACGAGCGTCTCAATCGGCGGCTCGATGGCCGCACTGATCCAGCAAACGCTTTCTCTACCCGATACAGCGATGCGGTATTTAACGTCACACAGCACCTTGGACGTAGAGCATATTGGCTATTTTGCCGATTTGATGAACAAGGTAACGGATCCCGCGGACCAACAAGCCATCATTGATAGTGCGAACCGTGTTTATGCGCTGTATGAATCAATGCTGCGAGCGCTTCCTATGGCCACGACACAGACCCAAGTGGCGTAGGAGGCGGTAATGAAAAACACAATTATATTGCTAACAGGAGCGACAGGAGGCATTGGCCGAGCACTGGCTGATGTACTGGCAAAAAAAGGCGCAATACTTGTGCTCGTCGGCCGCCATCTCACTGCGTTGCATGATCTCAAAAACCAGCTTATGAATGGCGAGCATCATCAGATCATCGAAGCAGATATTGGTACAGCAGAAGGCAGAGACAAGGTGAATCAGCATGCACGATGGCTGGGTCAGCAAGGTACGCCAATAGAAWTACTGATCAATAATGCGGGGGTAAATTGTTTTAATTATCTATCCATGCGCGCAGATGACAGTGTTGAACATGAAATAGCCATCAATCTAACTGCCCCCATTTTGCTTTGCAAACATGCACTCACGTGGCTCGCACCGACAGGTCTCATTGCCAACATTGGCTCAACCTTTGCTGGTATCGGTTTTCCCGGATATGCCAATTACGGTGCGACTAAATCAGGCCTGTATCGCTTTACCGAAGCGTTAAATCGGGAGTTATATGACAGTCAGCAGTGTGCCATTTATATCGCGCCTCGAGCCACCAAAACGGCGTTAAATGATGCACGTGCAACGGCGATGAATAAGCAATTGCGAAATCATGTGGACTCACCTGAGTGGGTAGCGAATCACATTGTGCGCGCCATCGAAAAGCGTTGCTTTGCGGTGTGGCTCGGGTGGCCCGAAAAACTGTTTGTTCGTCTGAACCAACTTTTTCCATCGTTAGTGGGTCATGGAATCGCAAAACAAAAAGACATCATTGATTTTCACGCTAATACGCCGCAAGGCTTGCCAGTTGTAGAGGAGTCACAGCATGACTATTCGTAAATCATTTTATATTACCGTATGGGCACTCAGTTGTTCTTTGATTAGTGCGACAGTGCTGGCCGACCCTATCTTGGCTAAGATCCAGACGCGCTGGGCACAATGTAACTACACTATCGAAAGCAGTGATGACAAAGTGGCGTGTTTCGACCGTTTAATCGATGATACGCAAATTGCACTTCTTGCCCAACCAGCGCGTCATGATCTGAAAATATGGCTTGCTATCAATAAGAGCTCGTTAGCCGGGGTTGATGGTGGCATGGGAGCATTAGGCTTGGTCAAGGATGCAAAAATTCTACTCGAAGATGTGATAACACAGGCGCCGGAAACGCTGGACGGTTCGGCCCTAACGAGCCTCGCGACGTTGTACCACAAAGTGCCGGGCTGGCCACTCGCATTTGGTGATGACGATAAGGCTGCTGAGCTGTTTAAAAAAGCACTTGCGATCAACCCAGACGGCATCGATTCGAATTATTTTTATGGCGAATTTCTAGCGGATACCGGAAAAACAAATCTCGCTGTAGCATTCTTGAAGCATGCACAACAAGCCCCTTCGCGGTCAGACCGCCCTCTCGCTGAC
>NZ_MUFL01000147.1:0-3449 GCF_001995355.1 Salinivibrio sp. PR919
GCATCTAAATTCTGTACTGAGCTCTGATTTAGCGTGTAAGTCCAGTTGCCGTTCTAAATTCTGTACTGAGCTCTGATTTAGCGTGTAAGTCCAGTTGCCGTTGACCAGTTCTAGCGAGCCATAGGTACCCGCCTCAGTGGTATCGGCAAAGGTGGGGTTATCGTCGTCATCAATATCACTGATCGCAAGGGTGCCGGTGGCAGTCACGGCCGCATCACCTACGTCACCTTCGGTGACTGAACCAACAAATTCACCGGTGACTTCCGGCGCATCACCAGTACCGGTAATGGTGATAACAATATCTTGCTSTGTGCCATCAGAGGCAGTCAGAGTGATGGTATCGGTGACCTGATCGCCGGCATCTAAATCCTGCACGCTGGCTTGATCAAGGGTGTAGGTCCAGTTCTCACCGACTAGTTCCAGCGAACCATAAGTGCCGGTTGCTGTGRTATTGGCRAARGTGGGTGCATCGTCGYYATCSACATCACTGATCGCAATGGTACCCGTGGCAGTGACAGGCGCATCGCCTTCATTGCCTTCGGTGACGGAACCGACAAAGCTACCGGTCACTTCAGGTAAGTCGTCGGTGCCGGTAATAGTGATGACAATATCTTGCTCAGTACCATCGTTTGCGGTCAGGGTGATGGTGTCGGTGACTTGATCACCGGCATCTAAATCCTGCACGCTGGCTTGATCGAGGGTGTAGGTCCAGTTCTCACCGACCAGCTCGAGTGAACCATAAGTACCTGTTTCTGTGGTATTGGCGAAGGTGGGTGCATCGTCACTATCGACATCACTGATCGCAATGGTACCGGTGGCAGTGACTGGCGCATCGCCTACATCACCCTCGGCGACGGAACCAATAAACTCACCGGTGACTTCAGGTAGGTCCTCGCTACCGGTAATGGTGATGACAATATCTTGCTCTGTGCCATCAGAGGCAGTCAGGGTAATGGTGTCGGTGACCTGATCGCCTGCATCTAAATCCTGTACAGCAGACTGATCGAGGGTGTAAGTCCAGTTGCCGTTCACCAGGTCTAGTGAGCCATAGGTGCCGGTCTCTGTTGTATCGGCAAAGGTTGGATTATCGTCACCATCGACATCACTGATCGCTAGGGTGCCSGTGGCAGTGACAGGCGCATCGCCCACATTACCTTCGGTCACGGAACCTACAAACTCACCGGTGACTTCAGGGGCGTCATCTGTTCCGGTAATGGTGATCACAATATCTTGCTCTGTGCCATCAGAGGCGGTCAGGGTGATAGTATCCGTGACTTGATCGCCGGCATCTAAATCCTGCACTGAGCTCTGATCGAGAGTGTACGTCCAATTACCGTTCACGAGCTCTAATGAGCCATAGGTGCCCGCTTCAGTGGTATCCGCAAAGGTCGGCGTATCGTCACTATCAACATCACTGATCGCAAGGGTGCCGGTGGCAGTGACGGGCGCATCGCCCACGTCAGCCTCGGTGACTGAACCGGTAAAGCTACCAGTCACTTCAGGTAAGTCGTCGGTGCCCGTAATAGTGATAACAATATCTTGCTCAGTACCATCAGAGGCCGTGAGGGTGATGGTGTCGGTGACCTGATCGCCTGCATCTAAATCCTGCACCGCAGACTGATCGAGGGTGTAAGTCCAGTTGCCGTTCACCAGGTCTAGTGAGCCATAGGTGCCGGTCTCTGTTGTATCGGCAAAGGTTGGATTATCGTCACCATCGACATCACTGATCGCTAGGGTGCCGGTGGCAGTGACAGGTGCATCGCCCACGTTGCCTTCGGTCACTGAGCCGGTAAAGTTACCGGTGACTTCAGGCGCATCTTCGCTACCAGTAATAGTGATGACAATATCTTGCTCAGTACCATCGTTTGCGGTCAGGGTGATGGTGTCGGTGACTTGATCACCGGCATCTAAATCTTGCACCGCAGACTGATCAAGTGTGTAAGTCCAATTACCGTTAACTAGCTGGAGCGAACCGTAAGTGCCGGTTGCTGTGGTATCAGMAAAGGTCGGCGTATCGTCACCGTCGATATCACTGATCGCAATGGTACCCGTGGCAGTAACAGGCGCATCACCTTCGTCTCCTTCGGTGACTGAACCAACAAACTCACCACTCACTTCTGGCGCATCATCGGTCCCCGTAATGGTGATGACAATATCTTGTTGCGTGTTATCGCTTGCCGTCAGGGTAATGGTATCGGTGACCTGATCGCCGGCATCTAAACTCTGCACGGCAGATTGATCGAGGGTGTACGTCCAATTACCGTTCACTAGCTCGAGCGAACCATAGGTGCCGGTCTCTGTGGTATCGGCAAAGGTTGGATTATCGTCGCCATCCACATCACTGATCGCAATGGTGCCGGTTGCAGTCACCGCCGCATCACCTGCGTCACCCTCGGTGACCGAGCCGGTAAAGTTACCGGTGACCTCAGGGGCGTCGTCCGTACCCGTAATAGTGATAACAATATCTTGCTCTGTGCCATCAGAGGCAGTCAGGGTGATGGTGTCCGTCACCTGATCACCGGCATCTAAATCCTGCACGCTGGCTTGATCAAGGGTGTACGTCCAAGCTCCATCTACTAGCTCCAATGAGCCATAAGTGCCTGCCTGTGTAACATCGGCAAAGGTCGGATTGTCATCGCCATCGACATCACTGATCGCAATCGTACCCGTCGCAGTGACAGGCGCATCGCCCGCGTCACCTTCGGTCACCGAGCCGGTAAAGCTACCGCTTACTTCTGGCGCATCGTCGGTCCCCGTAATGGTGATAACAATATCTTGTTGCGTGTTATCGCTCGCAGTCAGGGTAATGGTATCGGTGACCTGATCGCCGGCGTCTAAATTCTGCACGGCAGACTGATCAAGGGTGTAGGTCCAATTACCGTTCACCAGCTCGAGCAACCCATAGGTGCCTGCCTGTGTGACGTCGGCAAAGGTTGGCGCGTCGTCACTATCGACATCACTGATCGCAAGGGTGCCGGTGGCAGTGACGGGTGCATCACCTGCGTCACCCTCGGTGACCGAGCCGGTAAAGTTACCGGTGACCTCAGGGGCATCATCGGTACCGGTAATGGTGATAACAATATCTTGCTGGGTGCCATCAGAGGCAGTCARGGTGATGGTGTCCGTCACCTGATCGCCAGCATCTAAATCYTGCACSGCAGACTGATCGAGGGTGTAGGTCCAAGCGCCATCTACTAGTTCCAGCGAGCCATAAGTCCCCGCTTCTATAGTATTCGCAAAGGTTGGCGCATCGTCGCCATCCACATCACTGAGCGCAAGGGTGCCCGTGGCAGTGACCGCATCGCCTTCGTTGCCTTCGGTGACCGAGCCGGTAAAGTTACCGGTGACCTCAGGCGCATCGTCGGTCCCCATAATGGTGATCACGATATCTTGTTGCGTGTTATCGCTTGCGGTGAGGGTGATGGTGTCGGTCACCTGATCGCCGGCAT
>NZ_MUFL01000148.1:0-3211 GCF_001995355.1 Salinivibrio sp. PR919
CACGAGGCATCCGCGTGTAGTAGTTGCCCCATTGATCAGTGGCGGGCTGTAGACGACTCGCTTCCGCATCGGTCAGTAGATGGGGCTCAAGGCCAAATCGTCGCATGAGTGCATATAGCGGTGCGTCTACGTCTCGTGCATGACATGGTAATCCCGCCAATGTAGTCACAGATGCATGGCTTAATGAGACATCAGGATGTGGCGAGCCGATCACCCAATCTACCCCTGCCGTATCCAAGACATGCTGTTGTTGTTCAGCCGTAAAAAAGGGCGGGATCGGCACAATTGAAATACCTGCATACGCAGCGGCAAGATCGATCAATACCCAACTAACACTGTTGTCACCGGCAAGCCCAATCATCTGTGTATCGAGCGCCAATAGCGTTTCACTCAGCGCCCTGATCCGTCCCCAAAGCGCTTGGTAGGTCAGTATCAGGCAGTCGCCAGATGCATCCGACCCGTGAATGGCAACCTGATCAGGTTGGGATCTGGCATAGTCAGCCAAACGTTCAAATAAGACGCGCATTAGCATTCTCCGTATGACAGTGTTTAGACACAATCCGCGCCAACTGCTCAGCACCTTGAGCAAGGTTACCGGCACAGACACGAGGCATCCGCGTGTAGTAGTTGCCCCATTGATCAGTGGCGGGCTGTAGACGACTCGCTTCCGCATCGGTCAGTAGATGGGGCTCAAGGCCAAATCGTCGCATGAGTGCATATAGCGGCCCTGTGGCGGTAAATACACACCATAGGTATCCGTGTGATAGCAGCCGATTCGCTAAAGCGTGGAAATGTGGTAGTGACGTTCCCGAAGAGAATGAGGCCAGTTGCCCAAACTCAATCACTGAGTTACGTGTGATCATTTGCTGATAGTGAGCGCTAAGTACGTCAGCCACATCGTCGGTAAGGTATTGTTCGAGAAAAAGCGGCTGATACGCAGCAGGGCGATAGCCGCACACCGACAATAAGCGATCGTCTTGTCCTCTCAGGCAGGACAAATAAGGCATGAAGGTGGTAATTGTCGCGTTGAAGGCTTGTTGATAGCGTTCAGCAATATACGCCTCTATTTCAGCGCGATTCGCTGAGTCTGGTGTAACAATGTCAAATCGACTCGCTGAATTAACCATAGCGGTGACATCCTTTATTGGCTGATTGTCACTGAGCTTACGGCGCGATACTTAAGAAAAGCTTAAGAATCTCCTCCTGCCGATAAAAAATGCACCCCAAAAATCTATCCAATTRTAAAATATAACTTTTTTATTTTTTTCCCCTCTTAAGTGATTCTTAAGTTTCCTCTCATAGAGTGAAGACATCACCACATGAGAGGACATTATCATGACCGCTAACACCCCACGACCATTTAAATGGGACAGAGTCGTCCGGTTCAGCCATTGGCTGATTGCTGCATTATTCTTTGCCAATATGAGCGTCACGGAAGAAGGCAGTGACATTCATCGCTGGTTTGGGTACGTGATCCTTGGGGCCATTGTCTTACGTCTGATTTGGGGAATGCTCACGCATTCAGAAGCACGACTAACCCGTTTTATTCCCTCGCTTTCTGCCGCTCGTGCTCACTTCAGCAACCTTATACGCGGACGTGATCATACAAGCTCAGGTCATAACCCTGCCGCAGCACTTATGATTTGGAGTCTTTGGGGATTGCTTCTCGTCACCATTTTGACTGGCTGGACAATGACGCAGTCAGGTGAAGAGCTCGAATGGTTAGAAGAAGTCCATGAGTTTGCTGTCAACGCAACCCTGGTCCTCGTCACTATCCATGTTAGCGCCGCCATTTTGATGAGTCGTTTTGGTAAGCGTAACTACATTAAATCTATGCTGCGTTAAGTGGTGCAAAGATGACAAGCCTTCGCAATTTTAGACCTATTATCGTTTTCTTTTCTCTTGCGCTCGTCCTGCTTAGCCTATCGAGAGTCGGCTTGCTTGTTTGGCAAGATCATGGCGAGTGACCACAAAAAAGCGAGCCTTGAGGCTCGCCTGAAATCCGAGGAGGTGCGACAGTTAGGCCATTGCCATGGCTTGTTGTGCGATCACTAACTCTTCGTTGGTTGGGATCACCAATGCAAGCGGTGACGTTTGAGTGGTGATTTGCCCTGCGGCACCAAAACGCGCGGCGGCGTTGGCATCGGTATCTGCTTGATAGCCGAAAATGGCTAGCTCCTTGAGGATCATTTCACGGACTGGCAGTGAGTTTTCRCCAATTCCGCCTGTGAAAACAATCGCATCCAGGCGGGATAACGGCACCATGTAACTTGCGATGAATTTTGCAACGCGATAAGCGAACATTTCTAGCGCCAATTGAGCGCCTTTATGGCCTTGCTCTGCCGCCTCGACCAAGCCTCGGCAATCGTTCGTTAATTCCGAAACACCGAGTAAACCGGCTTTATCGATCAGCTCATGGTGGATTTGATCCATGCTGAGCCCTTTTTTCGACAAAAACTCTAGAATAGATGGGTCAATATCACCACAGCGTGTGCCCATCATCAAACCGGCTAAAGGCGTAAAGCCCATGCTGGTATCGACACTTTGACCGTCTTTGACCGCACACAAAGAGGCACCGTTACCAAGGTGTACGGTGATTACGTTGGTTTGTTCAGGCGCTTGGTTAAGCCATTTAGCCGCTTCACGGCTTACATAATAATGGCTGGTGCCGTGGAAACCGTAGCGGCGAATACCGTAATCGTTGTAGAGCTGACGCGAGATCGCGTAATGGTACGCTTTTTCTGGCATGGTTTGATGGAATGCCGTATCGAAAACCGCCACTTGCGGCAAGCTTGGGAAGGCTTTGCGCGCCGCTTTAATGCCCACCACATGTGCTGGATTATGCAGTGGCGCCAGGGCTTTTAGCGCATCGATTTGCGCCAGTACGGCATCATCAATCAGGGTGGCTTGGCTGAAGGTTTCACCGCCATGTACCACACGGTGGCCAACGGCCTGCAGTTTGTCACTTAATTGGTTGCTTTCGATAAGGCCCACAATGATGTCCATGGCCTCTTGGTGGTGGTTGCTTCCTGCACTTAAGGTTTTCTCGGTTTTTTCACCGTCGACTTTCCAGCTCATCCGCGCGTCATCGCGCCCAAAGCATTCTCCAGCGCCGGAAATCACAGCATCGCCAGTTTGCGCATCCATCAGGGCAAATTTTAACGACGAGCTACCTGAATTAATAACGAGTACCAGTGCATCACTCATAGGG
>NZ_MUFL01000149.1:0-3204 GCF_001995355.1 Salinivibrio sp. PR919
ACCCTATACGGCATTTATCAAAAAACCCCGGAAAAGCTCCCACACCGCGTGAAGGTGATCACTTCTCAAGCAGGGGAGGAGCGACTCATTAAGAACTTACTCGGCGATGATAGCCCGCTGAAGCAGCTGATCGCCGATTATAACCTGCCGGAGATTGCGTTTTCCAAGAAAGACATTTTGGTTCCAAAGGATCGAAACGGACAGCCGCTGAATGACGTGCAAAGTGAAGAGGATCAAGCGATCATCACAGACTTTATTACCGRGCAAGTGCGGCAACTTAGCCAGCAACCGGATATTGCCATTCATGCCTCATTGGCCGGCGGACGTAAAACCATGGGCTTTGCCTTGGGATATGCCATGAGCTTATTTGGGCGCCCATGTGACTGCCTCAGTCATGTACTCGTCAATGAACCGTACGAAACGATTCCCGACTTTTATTACCCGACCCCTTACACCGTGATGCGCGCGGATCGAAGCAAATCGACCCGTTATGATTTGAGCCAAGCCAAAGTGATGCTCGCCAATATTCCCCTAGTCATGATGCGCGAAGAAATGCCGCAAGATTTAATTAAGCGCGATGATCTCAGTTACACCGAAACGGTCAACCGAATCAACCAAGCCAATGCCATCACCCAAGAACAAGCCAGCGTGGTGCTGGACTATTCAACCATGACTATTTTTTGTGATGGTCTCCCTATTCCCCTGCAACCGATCAACTTTGCCTTTTATAGCTGGATGGCGAGAGAAAGCCGCGAATTTCCTGGCGAAGGGATCGAGCCGGCCTCTGACGACATGTCCGCCCGCGAGCTTGATATGCGCTTAGCGCAACTTATCCATGCGGCCACGTCCTTTGATAGTGCCGCATTGCCAAGCGAGCGCGACGATTGGGATCTAGTGAGGTGGGTAGAGCTCGCCGAAGAAACCGCGGAGGAAATCGTAAAATATGACACGGATTCGGGCGTAGCCCGCAAGCGTTGGTTGTTCCAAGGCGATAGAAAAGATACAGACATTCTGTTCAACAGCGACTTAGAGCGACCGCTTGATGAGCTGAGAAAACGGCACAAAAATTTATGGAATCGCTTGTTAAAAGAGACCAACAAGCAAATCACCGACAAGCTGGGTAAGAAATTAGGCCAGTACTACACGATTAATAACGTGCATAAGCGGAAAGTCAACAGAGCGGGTTATGTGTATAAAGGCCTAACGATTGCGCCTGACAATATTCAATACAAAAACGCCACCAGTTAGGCAACTTAGACGATGCGCACACGCAAAAGACCACAGGGTTAACCCTGTGGYCTTTTTTTATCGCTCACGATCTTGGTGCCCGGGGGGCTAGGCACGACAGATAAAACCCTTTAGTCAGGGCGTGGTCCGTGAGGACATCAAGCTAATGAAGTCATGCTACAGCAACAACTGTCTTAATCCCTTTAGTCAGGGCGTGGTCCGTGAGGACACGGAAAGGGAATATACCCTAGACGATGAACTTTGGTCTTAATCCCTTTAGTCAGGGCGTGGTCCGTGAGGACACGATGTGGAAGTTCTAAGCCCATTGACCGTTAGCGTCTTAATCCCTTTAGTCAGGGCGTGGTCCGTGAGGACGATAGACAATTGCAAAACAGCCAAGCAAATGCAGGTCTTAATCCCTTTAGTCAGGGCGTGGTCCGTGMGGACTTTGAGCACATCTTCTATTTTATCATCCACAATAGGTCTTAATCCCTTTAGTCAGGGCGTGGTCCGTGAGGACTAAAAATTCATTAATTGATACCCAAACGCCCATTAAGTCTTAATCCCTTTAGTCAGGGCGTGGTCCGTGMGGACTCGACCTGCCTGTATACGACGCTATGGCCTTCGTGGTCTTAATCCCTTTAGTCAGGGCGTGGTCCGTGAGGACCATGGGTGTTGAAAAGGAAAACACACATCGTTACAGTCTTAATCCCTTTAGTCAGGGCGTGGTCCGTGAGGACATAAGCAACAACGTGGAGGGGTTATCCCCTCCACGTCTTAATCCCTTTAGTCAGGGCGTGGTCCGTGAGGACAGTTTCTACTTATAACTGATWGTTTTTATCTTTGCAAGCTGCAAAATAAACAGTCGTTTTAAACAGTGGATAACTTTTAAAATCAAGCAATTTTCATACCGTATTATTGAACAAACCGCGCTAAGCGAGGATCATCATGGGCGATCACCAGGTCACTGGACGGCATAAGATGAAAGCTGCCCGCGGTGGGATTAAAAGGAATACACAATAGCTTATCTTCATTATCATCAATTATGCCAATAAGATGCTGACACGCTTTTTCTTTTTCTGCTTTATTAAGCGCAAACACGAACACCGACTTTTGTAACGGCCAACCATACTGACTGCAATATTGATAAATACGCCGTAACCGCTTAGGGTGGCTCACATCGTAGCTGATTAGCCATAGGGGTTTATCCATGGATTATGCCCTCTCGATATAATGGCGACAAAGACGCGCTAACCGACGCAATCTCTGACGCCGCTTTTTCTGCCATGCAAACCATTTTGGATAAAATTGTTGCTGCCCTTCTCGGGTTAATCGGCACCCCGCCGATGTTGAGGAAAAATGCGCAGGTGTGAATGTGCCAGCCTGCCACTGAGCAATCACCCATAACTCCAATTCCGCCCGCGTGAGCTCTTTAATATCCAATATCAGGCTTGCACGACGGTAACCCGTTGCATGATGAACGCCGATGGTTAAGTCAAACCCCTCGGCCAGTAACGCCGGCGCTAATGCCTGATCTTCGAGGGTGGACGTCAGTGACAATAGCGCGTTAATGGGATCATGCRGCGGCTGTCGCTCGCGACCTTTAAAGCCGTCATGATAAAACGCCACCGCCCATTGGCGCCAATATTGATGGCTCATCTGTGCCTCTTGCAACATGGGGTGGGCGTGGGTGTGGTCGATGGCGGGCAGTTGAGCGCAGTCTAGCTTGGCTAACACACGATTTTGCCCTTCTCGGCGCGCATCGAGCAGGGCGCGGATCAGCGCTGCTCGCTTGGCTGGCACACAGACGGCTTGATATTGGCGGATCCGCACATTATTGGGCGCAGCGTGTGGGTTAAACAGGCTTACACAGTGTTTGCGGCCGATCACTATTAGATCTTTGCCTGCCGCGGCTAACGCCAGCTGTAAGTCAGTACTTAGCGTGATCCCTTTACCTAACACCACCCTGTCTATCGC
>NZ_MUFL01000015.1:0-52833 GCF_001995355.1 Salinivibrio sp. PR919
ATGTAATACTGACGGTGCTAAGCAACTGCGAGGCCACGGGTTACGATATTACCAAGGCGTTTTCCACTAGCATTAGCTATGTATGGAAAGCCAGCCATCAACAAGTGTATCGCGAGCTTACCAAGCTCGCAGAAAAAGGGGCGGTGAGCTGCCGCTTGGAGCCACAGATGGGTAAGCCCGACCGCAAGGTCTATGCCATTACGCCGATCGGAACTGACATGTTACAAACTTGGCTACTCAGTGAGCCAAAACTTGCCCCCGAACGGGATGAGTATGTCGCACGTCTGTTAAGCTGTGAGGTGCTCGACCCGTCCCCTATGCTAGGTCATGTTAATCAGTTAATTGCCGAATCGCAGCAACTCCTCAACCATTACGCCATGATTGAGCAACGCGAATTTGGTCAAGCCAGCCCGCTTACCAATCAGCAGCGCCTGCTGCGTTTAGCCTTGCGTCGTACCATTCATCAACGCCGCGCTTGGCTGGCTTGGGCACAAGAGGTACGCGACGAATTGGCTATGCTAGCCCCTCGCGAACCTTGCTCGGCATAAATTGCAAACCACACAACACGCAACCTCAAAACGCCCCATTGTGGGCGTTTTTTTATGAGACCGCCGCAAGCGGACGCACGCCCAAGGTATGGCACAAGGCATAAGTAAGCTCGGCACGATTCAAGGTGTAGAAATGGAAATCTTTCACCCCTTCCCGACTGAGGACGCGCACCATATCGATAGCAATCGAGGCCCCAACCATCTGACGCGTAACAGGATCATCCTCTAGACCTTGGTATTGTTTGTGCATCCATTGCGGCACGCGTACATTGGTCATCTTGGCAAAGCGCGACGCCTGCTTAAAGTTGGAGACTGGCAAAATCCCCGGCACAATTTCGACATCAATGCCCGTCGCCACACAACGGTCACGAAAGCGCAGGTAGCTTTCCACATCGAAGAAAAACTGGGTAATCGCCCGGCTGGCCCCCGCATCCACTTTGCGCTTGAGGTTAATTAAATCCGCCTGCGCGCTTTTCGCTTCTGGGTGCACTTCGGGATAAGCGGCGACCGAAATATCAAAATCATGCTCTTCTTTGAGCAAGCGCACCAAATCAACCGCATACATATCGGGCTTTTTCTCTGGCGAGGGCAAGTCACCACGCAACGCCACAATGTCACGTATGCCATTTTGCCAATAGTCGCGGGCAATATGACGCAGCTCGTTTTCGCTGGCATCAATGCAGGTCAAATGTGGCGCCGCGGCGATACCCGTTTGTTCATGAATGCTTTTCACAATGTCGTGGGTACGATCGCGCTCGCCTGAATTGGCGCCGTAGGTCACTGACATAAATTTAGGTTTGAGCGCTTTTAAGCGATGCACGGAGTTCCAAAGTGTCTCCTCCATGGTTGGGGTACTCGGCGGAAAAAACTCAAATGAGACGTTAATATCGCCATTTAAGTCAGCAATGTTCTGATTCAGTGCATCAATGTGGCCCGCGTGCGTGTAGCTCATACCCTCTCCCTGCAATCAATATGGTGTGTGCGATAATGTGTGTTTTGGTTTATACGTTTAGACGTCCATATGTCTAAAGATTGGCGTTATCCGGCGAGAATGTCAACGATACATTAATGAAAAAAACTCATAACGTTATGAATCAGGCCGTCGAGATCAGTATGGTGGAAAAGCCGTTGATGCGTGGCAGAAAAAAGGCTGCTCAACGCATCATTGAGCAGCCTAGTCAACGTGGGATACAAATGCGCTAGCTAGTGGAGACGTCCAATCAAACGGTTAAGATCGGATTGAATCGCGCCTGCAGTGACATCACGCCCCGCGCCAGGGCCACGAATGACTAATGGATTTTCGCGATACCATTGGCTTTCAATCGCAAATACATTGTCACACGGCAGCAGATGCGCCAGCGGGTGTTCAACCGGCAGGGTTTCTAAACTGACTTGCGCTTTACCTTGGCCGTCTAAACGCGCCACATAACGTAGCACCGAGCGGTCGCGTTGTGCCTTCATTAAACGTTCATGCAGTACCTCATCCATTTGGCTGGCGTTATCTAAAAAACCGTCCAAAGAAAGTGCTTGCAGCGTCTCTGGCACTAACGACTCCACTTTCACTTGTTCCGGCTCTAACGCCATACCGGCCTCACGCGCTAATATCACCAGCTTGCGCACCACATCCGCGCCGGAGAGATCTTCACGCGGATCAGGCTCGGTTAATCCTTGCTGCCAAGCCTGCTCAAGCAACACGCTAAACGGAACCTCGCCGCTAAATTGTAAAAATAGCCACGAGAGTGTGCCGGAGAAAATGCCGGATAAGGCTAGGATCTGATCGCCACTTTCCTGTAAATCTTGCACCGCGTAGTTAATCGGCAACCCTGCCCCGACGGTCGCGTTGTAAAGCCAATGCCGTCCGGTTTTAGCAAAGGCCTGCTGAATAGCATGATATTGCTCTGCCGGTGCCGCCCCCGCTTCTTTATTCGCCGAGATCAAATGAAAGCCATGTTCAGCAAGGCGCGGATACAAGTATGCGAGGGATGCACTGGCAGTGACGTCCAACACAATCACATCGTCATAGGGATGATTGAGCAGGCGGGTAAGCCACTCGTCATCAAAATAGGGCTCGCTTTTGTCATCGAATCCGTCTAACACACGGCTAGGATCGATACCGGCAAAATCCAACCATTGGTTGCGACTATCCACCACAGAGATCAATGAGACACCTTTACCATGGCGCTTCTCCAGCGCTGTTTTTTGCTCGGCAAAGAGACTGAGCCAGCGGGTACCAATGTTACCTTTTCCCACTAACACCAAACCGATGCGGCGCTGAGCCTGAAACAGGGCATCGTGCATCCCCGCCACCAAGGCTTGGGTCTGCATTTGACGCAAAATCGCAACCAAGCTAAGCCCAGACGCCGACTCACTCATAAACTCGACAGGGTGTGCTTTTAGCTGTTGGTAAAAGCCGTGGCAATGGACGGGGTTATTGACCACACCGGCCCCCACCGCCGCCACCATGCTAAAGCCCTCACGCAAACGCAATTCCGCAGACAAGCCCGCGTCCTGAATCTGTGCCATCACGGTATCGATCACTTCTGCACTGAATGCCAATTGAATGCGATGCTGGTCATCACGGTAATCGACAGCTAGAGGTTGCAGCTTGAGCTGAGYCAGGGTGCGGCTTAGCTCCTGCTTAAACGCCTGAAAGTCGAGGCCGCGTGCGACATCAAACTGCAACAGGCAGACATCATCTAGCGCCGTAATGATCTTTGCACCACGCCCAGAGGCGAGCACACGTTCGATACGGGTTGAGCCACTATCAGGTGCATGCGTGCAGCGCAAGGTGAGATCGGTGGCACTCTGCGCGACCGGTTGTAAGGTGCGGCTATGTAGCACAGGGGCAGCAAGACGTGCCAGCTCAGCCGCCTCATCCAATCGAATCAAAGGCAACAAACAAGCATTGTCCACGTGACGCGGGTCGGCACTGTACACCCCTGCCACATCACTCCAAATCGTCACCCGACTCACCCCAGCCAGTGCGCCTAAAATGGTTGCCGAGTAATCGGACCCATTGCGGCCAAGCAGCACGGTTTCTCCCGCTTGGTTTTGTGCCATAAAGCCCGTGATCACCACTTGGGTGTGGGCATATTGGGATAACTGGTTGTTCAGCAATGGCCAAGACGCTCCCCGATCAACCTCCGGCTGCGCTGCCCGCTCGGCACGTAGACACAGACGTGAGTCCAACATCACAGCCGGTTGCTGGTGCTGGCTAAGCAAGCTCGCCAGTAAGCGTGCCGACCATACCTCGCCAAACCCTTGAATACGCGCCTTATCTGCGTCAGTCAGCGCGCCCTCACCCAAGGTCGCAATCGTGGCGATGTCTGTATACAAGGCATCGACAAGGCGCTGCTTATCTTCACCATCAATAAGATTTTCAATTAAATCTTGCTGAAAGCCGCGCAAGGTCTGTAGCGTTTCATGGGCGAGGCGACCGTCTTTGTTGAGCTGAGCCAAATAGGCGATCAATTGGTTAGTGGTTTTGCCTGCCGCGGAGACCACAATCAAATCTTGGCGGCCCGCGTGGGCGGTCAATACATCTACAACCCGACGATAGCAGGCGGGCGACGCCAAGCTGCTGCCGCCAAATTTATGAAGTTGTCGTTGTGATTCAGGGGACGTCTCCGTCGATTGCGCATGCATGACAAGGTCTCTCTTTGTCTAACCAAATATCAGGGTAAAGCAAGGAACAGCGCCGTAACGTTGTTCAGGTTACGCGGCCAGTGCCGCAAAAGCGTGGGCCAAATCAGCGATGAGATCATCCGCATCTTCCAGTCCGATTGAAAAGCGCAGCAAAGTCGGTGCGATACCCGCTTCCGCTTGCGCCACATCACTCATCGCCCGATGTGTCATGGAGCCTGGGTGTGTGACCAAGCTTTCTACACCGCCTAACGACTCTGCTAAAGCAAATAGCGAAAGGCCTGCGATAAAACGCGCCACCCCGTCACTGTCGGTATCCAATTCCAAGCTCAGCATACTACCAAAGCCTGATTGCTGACGGGCAGCAATTTCGTGACCCGGATGGGTAGCGAGTCCCGGATAATAGAGTTGGCGCACAGCAGGAACCGTTTGCAGATAGGCGAGTACCGCTTGCGTGTTTTGCTGGTGTTGTTTAACCCGTGCGCCTAAGGTACGCAACCCTCGCAATGTCATATAACTGTCAAACGCGTTGCCCGTGGCGCCTATACAGTTGCCCCACCACGCTAAGGTTTCGGCAAGCTCACTGGTTGCTGCGATCACCGCGCCACCGACAATATCAGAATGACCATTAATAAATTTGGTGGTCGAATGCACCACCATGTCGGCCCCTAGCGCAAGAGGTTGCTGTAAAGCGGGAGATAAAAAAGTGTTGTCGACCACCACCCAAGCGCCGACTTGATGCGCTTGCTGGCAAATATCAGCAATATCGACCACGCGCAGCAAGGGGTTCGATGGGGTTTCCACCAGTACCAACTTTGGCGATTCTGCCAAAGCGCTCGCCAAGGCGTCTGGGTCGGATTGATCGACAAATTTAACCTGCCAAATTCCCTGCTTGGCTCGGGACTCAAGCAACCGGTACGTGCCACCATAACAGTCATGTGGGGCCACAATTTTGTCACCCGCATTCAATAGCGATAACACCAAATTAATCGCGGCCATCCCGCAGTTGGTTACCACCGCACCTGCGCCTCCTTCTAGATCAGTCAATGCTTGCTCTAACTGCGCGCGGGTCGGATTCCCTCCGCGTGCATAGTCATAGGTGGGCACATCCCCAAACGCGGGAAAGCGATAATTGGTCGAGAGATATAAAGGGGGGACCACCGCATGATGTTGCGTGTCGGTGCCAATGCCAGTTCTTACAGCGATGGTGTCAGTTTTTTTTCGGGTCATGGTTCATCCTTGCGATGTGGTGCGCGAGCCAGCGTTGTTATCCTCACCTTACCCTGCACTTTTTGAGACGTCAACACTTCTAGACGTCTATACAGCTTTGCATGTGGCGGTTAATATAGCTAGAATCTCCGCAGCATCATTCTGGGTATTCAATAATCAAGATAGGTGAGACATGGCGCAGTGGAACGGCGATTACATTAATCCGTATGCCGAGCATGGTAAGAAAAAGGAGCAGGTGAAAAAAATCACCGTTTCTATCCCACTTAAAGTTTTAAAAATTCTCACTGACGAGCGGACACGCCGTCAGGTTAATAACCTGCGTCACGCGACCAACAGTGAGCTGCTGTGTGAAGCATTTTTGCATGCTTATACCGGCCAGCCATTGCCAACCGATGACGATATTCGCAAAGACAAGCCTGACAGCATTCCTGCTGAAGCGCGTCAGATCATGAAAGAACTAGGTATCGAGTTCGACGATAGCGAATACTAAAAAAACCCGCCGATTGGCGGGTTTTCTGTCATCATAGGTGCTCAGTACAGCCTTCTCAGGCTTTATGACACCGCGCTTTTCCTAACGCTCATGCATTATGCCTTGTCGAGCATATAGTTGTCTGGCATCTCGATACGGGCGACGCCAGTTTCAACCGCTGCAAGTGCCACCGCGCGAGCCACGCGTGGCAATAAGCGTGCATCCATTGGCTTAGGAATAATGTAATCCGGGCCAAAATGCAGCGCATCAACACCTGCCGCGTCCAATACCGACTGTGGGACAGGCTCTTTCGCCAAACCACGGATCGCCTCGACGGCTGCCAGTTTCATTGCATCATTAATTTCACTGGCACGCACATCCAACGCGCCACGGAAAATAAACGGGAAGCAGAGTACGTTGTTGACTTGGTTTGGATAATCAGAGCGCCCTGTTCCCATGATCAAATCATCACGGACTTGATGCGCGACCTCTGGATTAATTTCAGGATCTGGGTTCGAGCAGGCAAAAACAACCGGCTTATCGGCCATCAGTTTTAATGCCTCTGGCGAGAGCAAGTCTGGCCCTGACACACCCACAAACAAATCGGCGCCCTCAATCACATCTTCGAGGGTACGTTTGTCGGTATTGTTAGCAAACAATTGCTTGTACTTATTGATGTCGTCGCGACGGGTGTGGATCACGCCTTTGCGATCCAGCATGTAGATTTTTTCGCGTTGCGCGCCACATTTGATCAATAGCTCCATGCAGGCAACAGCCGCTGCACCAGCACCAAGGCACACAATGGTGGCTTCACGAATATCTTTGCCTTGCAGCTCAAGGGCATTCAGCATACCCGCCGCGGTAACAATCGCGGTACCGTGCTGATCATCGTGAAAAACAGGCACTTCACAACGTTCAATCAGCTGCTTTTCAATTTCAAAGCAATCCGGCGCTTTGATGTCTTCAAGGTTAATGCCCCCAAAGGTATCCGCGATGTTCGCAACGGTATCCACGAATTCATCGATAGTACGGTGTTTGACTTCAATGTCGATCGAGTCCAAGCCAGCAAAACGCTTGAACAATAAAGCTTTACCTTCCATGACGGGCTTTGAGGCCATTGGCCCTAAGTTACCCAATCCCAAAATGGCGGTACCGTTTGAGATCACCGCAACCATGTTGCCCTTTGCGGTGTATTGATACACAGCGTCTGGGTTCTGAGCGATTTCACGGACCGGCTCTGCAACGCCTGGACTGTATGCCAACGCCAGRTCCGCCGCCGAGTCAGCAGGCTTGCTCAATTCAACAGAGATTTTTCCGGGAGTAGGGTATGCATGATAATCCAGCGCTTGCTGGCGTTTATCGTCCGACATGTAGTGTTCCTAGTTATTATCGTGAAGGGATGCACCAATATCAGCTGGGAAGGCTGCTGATATCAGCAACGCTATACTCAAATCACAGGGTAGATTCGAGCAAGATAGAAGATGTTAACGCAGTGGCTAAAGGTCCACCAGTCCAAAACGGTCCCGAACGTTAACCTCCGACCTCTCGACGTTAAAAAGGTGACGACGGGATCAAAAAAGGGGCGCTTTCGCACCCCTTTTTCGCATTCGGCTGTTAGCGGCTTATTTTTTGCTGCTAAGGGCACCGAAACGCTTCTTAAAGCGGTCAACACGGCCACCGGTGTCAACGATACGTTGCTTACCAGTGTAGAATGGGTGACATTTGTCACACACGTCTAGGTTGATGTCTTTACCAAGAGTGGTGTTGAACGCGAATTCGTTACCGCAAGAACACTTAGCAGTGACAGCTTTGTACTCTGGATGGATACCAGCTTTCATAGGGATAACCTCATAGTGAAGGCCGTGTCGCTCTCCCGATCCTAAGCCGGGCACCACACGTCGTTAACAAACATTTTCTAAGGCGCGCAATTCTAATCAAGCGACCTCGATTTCGCAACTTTTTTGTGCAGTCGCCCATCACCTCGTATCCAACAACAAGGCTTTGCCTACCTGGGTCAAGCCGTTACACTGAGCGTCTTGTTAGCCGATAAGATGTTGTGATGGAACAGTTTGCACAAGTGGCCTTACCGGTCCCGCTGGCGAAAACTTTTGATTACCGGATCACCGAACACGTCCCTGTGGTGGGAGCACGTGTGAAGGTGCCTTTTGGTCGCCAGCATAAGGTCGGCATTGTCACTGCCATCACCACCACACCTAGTGTTGCCGCCCATCAAGTCAAGGCGATCACTGAGGTATTGGATGACGCGCCACTTTGGACTCCCGCCGTCTATCATCTGTTGCAGTGGGCAAGTCGCTTTTATCATCATCCACTTGGCGATGCGATGGGCGCCGTGATGCCGACGCTACTGCGTAAAGGTCGACCCGCAGCGCTCAAGCAGCAAAAATGGTGGCAATTGACCGAAGCCGGACAGAATCAACCGGTGACCGGGCTTACCCGCGCGCCAAAGCAAGCGCGTGTGTTAACCCTTCTCACTCACGGCCCTACCCCGCATGCCGACCTCGTGGAGCAAGACATTACTCCCGCTGTGATTAACGCCTTGGTGGACAAAGGCTGGATCGCGCCTTACACCCCACCGCTTGAAGGCAAAGCTTGGGCACGACATTTTGCCATCAGTGAAGACAAGCCCTCACTGAACMATGAACAAGCCATGGCCGTTGCCACCATCAACGCCAGCGATGGCTTTGCCTGTGTGCTTTTAGAAGGTATTACCGGCTCGGGCAAAACCGAAGTGTATTTAAACGTCTTAGAGCCGGTTTTAGCGCGTGGCGAGCAGGCGTTAATATTGGTGCCCGAAATTGGCCTCACCCCGCAGACCATCCGCCGATTCGAACGCCGCTTTAACGTCCCGGTTACCGTAATGCATTCGGGGCTCAATGATACGGAGCGACTCAGCGCGTGGCTGGCGGCTCGCGACAATCRCGCTGCAATTGTGATTGGAACACGCTCAGCACTTTTCACCCCAATGGCGAACCTTGGCATCATCATTATTGATGAGGAGCACGACCCCTCATATAAACAACAAGACAGCTTTCGCTACCATGCACGCGATCTGGCGGTAATGCGCGGTCATGAAGAAAAGATACCTGTGGTGCTCGGTTCGGCAACACCGTCATTGGAAACGCTACACAATGCACAAACGGGAAAATACCAATACTTACGCTTAACCCAACGTCCGGGCAATGCAGTCACCGCCCGTCAAGGGGTGCTCGACATCAAAGGCCACCATCTTGAGGCGGGCTTATCGGCGCCCTTAATTGCCGAAATGCGTCAGCATCTTCAGCAGGGAAATCAGGTGATGTTGTTTTTAAACCGCCGTGGTTATGCGCCTGCAATGATGTGTCACGAATGTGGCTGGCTCGCCAGTTGTCAACGCTGTGATGCCTACTACACCCTCCACCAACAACATCAAGAGTTACGCTGCCACCATTGCGGGCATCAAAAACGCGTGCCGCCCCAATGTGGGGATTGTGGTTCGACACAGCTGATCAGTGTGGGCGTGGGGACCGAGCAACTCGAAGCTCAACTGGCCAAATTGTTTCCCGACTACAATACAGTCCGTATCGACCGCGACAATACCCGACGCAAAGGCAGCTTAGAGAGCTATCTCGCTGGCATCGAAAAAGGTGAGTACCAAATCTTACTCGGCACCCAAATGCTTGCAAAGGGTCACCACTTTCCCAATGTCACCTTAGTGGCGCTTGTCGATGTGGATGGYGCCTTGTTCAGTAATGACTTCCGTGCCCCAGAGCGTCTCGCCCAACTGATGGTACAAGTCGCGGGACGAGCTGGCCGCGCCAGCAAACCCGGTACGGTGATTTTGCAAACCCACCACCCTGAGCACAGTCTGATTCAAGCGCTGATCCACAAGGGTTATCAGGCATTTGCTGACTCTGCCTTGGCGGAACGTCGCCAAGCGTGGCTGCCCCCTTACACCTTCTTAAGCCTGTTTCGTGCCGAAGGGCATGAGGACAACAGCGTGCAGCAATTTTTACAGCAAGTCCGACAAACCTTGGCCGCCTCACCCATTCAACAAGATGAGGTACACATTATGGGGCCGATGCCTGCGCCGATGGCGCGACGCGCAGGGCGTTATCGCTGGCAACTGCTGATCCAGGCACCGTCACGAAAAGTGATGCAACAATGGCTCACCGTTGCCTTGCCCGTCATCCAACAATTGCCCTTGTCGCGCAAAGTTAGATGGTCATTAGATGTTGAGCCGCAAGACCTTTCTTAATATTCCCTTGCATTAAAGCGACGTAGATCACGGTTTCTTTGCAATAAGTGTTAGCTTGTTCGTATTTATATGGGCCAAGCCTAGGTAGAATACCTTCGCAAATTGACGCATCCTAGACAGGTCAGAGGAGTGAATAACTTACTGATCTGACTAACTCAGACAACAAGAGGACTGTCATTATGGCGACAATGAAGGACGTTGCCCACATTGCCGGTGTATCTACTGCCACGGTCTCGCGCGCACTGATGAACCCTGAAAAGGTGTCAGCATCCACGCGCAAGAAGGTCGAACAGGCTGTGGTTGAAGCTGGTTACTCCCCCAATTCACTCGCGCGCAATCTTCGCCGCAATGAGTCTAAGACCATTGTCGCGATCATTCCGGATATCTGCGATCCCTACTTTAGTGAGATCATTCGTGGTATCGAAGAAGCGGCGATGGAACACGGCTACTTGGTGTTGCTTGGCGACAGTGCCCAGCAGCAAAACCGTGAAAACTCCTTTGTGAATTTAGTTTTTACCAAGCAAGCCGACGGCATGCTGCTCTTGGGCACGGATGTCCCATTTGATGTCAGCAAGCCAGAGCAAAAGAATCTTCCCCCTTTGGTGATGGCCTGTGAATATGCGCCAGAGCTCGAGTTGCCCACCGTGCATATCGATAACCTCACCGCGGCATTCGAGGCAGTCAACTACCTCACCCAAGTGGGGCATACCCGTATTGCCAACATTACCGGTGCAACTCATACGGCACTGACACAGTTCCGCACCCAAGGCTACCAGCAAGCACTGCGCCGAGCTGGGATCACTGTTAACCCCGCCTACAGTGTGACTGGGGATTTCAGTTTTGCATCTGGTGCTCGCGCCATGACAAGCCTGTTATCCCTACCCGAACCCCCCACCGCCGTATTCTGTCATTGTGATGTGATGGCAGTGGGTGCCATGCAGCAGGCAAAACGCTTGGGCATGCGTGTGCCGCAAGATATTTCTATTGTCGGCTTTGATGACATTCAATTCGCTGAGTACTGCGATCCACCGCTTACCACGGTATCACAGCCTCGCTATGACATTGGTCGTCAAGCAATGCTGATGTTACTCAGTATCTTACGCGGACGAGATGTGAACGCCGGCTCTCGCTTACTGGATGCCAAATTAGTGATCCGTGAGAGTGTCGCGCCACCGTCTCGATAGTAAGACTAGTCAGCACGGGTTGAAGCCAGTAACATGAGCGCTTTACTGGCTTCTTGATTCGATTATTTGCTGTGGCAACTCGTGATTACGTCAAACGTGGCAAAGCGCCACGCAAAAAAAACTCCCGTCGCCAACCACCGGCTCGTAAAGGTTTCCCACTCAAATGGGCACTGCTTGCGATCGCGCTCGTGGGCGCGTTTGGCTATGGTTTATACCTATTGAGCCAAACCGATACACCGGCGCCTGCGCAGCCTCAGCAACCCACTGCGCCGGCGAAGCCGCAACCGAAAAGCACCTTGCCTGAAAAGCCCAAAGAAAAATGGAGCTACATCGAAGAGCTGGAAAGCAAAAAGGTAGAGGTTGAAGCGAAAGAGATTCCCCAATCAACCCGTCCGTATCTGATGCAATGTGGCGCGTACCGCAGTCGCGAACAAGCCAGTGAGCGTAAAGCGATGATTGCGTTTCAAGGTCTTGAAAGCCAAATCAAGGTCAGCCAAGGCGAAAAAGGCGCGTGGTACCGTGTGGTGCTCGGCCCCTACCCGCGTAAACGTCAAGCTGAGCGGGATCGCAACATGCTGCGCCGTGCGGGTATCGAACCCTGCGCCATCTGGTATTGGGAATAATCCGTTTGTCCTGCTCTACCGGTCCGTTTTTTAGTCGGACCGGTAAGGCATCGGTGGTAAGACAGCGCGAGGAAATATTACCACTCCCCTTGAAAACCCTCATCCGCGGCCCAAACTCTTAAGGTAATCACCCATCTGGTGCACCAGAAACAAACAAAGAGGTTCCCGTGACTACAATCGTCTCCGTTCGCCGCGAAGGTAAAGTGGTCATTGCTGGCGATGGCCAAGTCTCCCTTGGTAACACTGTCATGAAAGGCAATGCACGCAAAGTTCGCCGTTTATATAACGGCCAAGTATTAGCTGGTTTTGCTGGCGGTACGGCGGATGCCTTCACCCTATTTGAGCGCTTTGAACGCAAACTCGAATTGCATCAAGGCCATCTCACCAAAGCGGCGGTTGAACTCGCCAAAGAATGGCGCACCGATCGCGCCCTACGCCGGCTCGAAGCCTTGTTGGCGGTGGCGGATGAAACCGCGTCACTGATCATCACTGGTAACGGCGATGTGGTTGAGCCTGAGCGTGATCTCATTGCGATTGGCTCAGGTGGCAACTTTGCCCAAGCCGCCGCCGTCGCCATGCTCGAAAATACAGAGCTTGGCGCCCGAGAAATTGCCGAAAAAGCCCTCGCGATCGCTGGTGACATTTGTGTGTTCACCAACCAGCATCACACCATCGAAGAACTCGAGAGTAAATAACAGGATTTGTCATGTCTGAAATGACTCCACGCGAAATTGTGCATGAGCTTGACCGCCATATTATCGGCCAAGATAAAGCCAAACGTGCGGTGGCGATCGCACTGCGTAACCGCTGGCGCCGTATGCAGCTGCCAGAAGATCTGCGTGCGGAAGTCACGCCGAAAAACATCCTTATGATTGGCCCGACGGGTGTGGGTAAAACCGAGATTGCTCGCCGTCTGGCACGCCTTGCCAATGCGCCTTTCATTAAAGTCGAAGCGACCAAGTTCACCGAAGTCGGTTATGTGGGTAAAGAAGTGGAAACCATTATTCGCGATCTCGCGGATGTGGCGATGAACATGACCCAACAGCAAGCGATGGAGAAAGTGAAATTCCGCGCTGAAGAGCAAGCGGAAGAGCGCATCCTCGACATCTTACTGCCACCCGCCCGTGACGCTTGGGGGCAAAATGAAGCCAGTCAGGAAGATTCTTCTACCCGTCAAAACTTCCGCAAAAAACTGCGTGAAGGCAAACTCGACGATAAAGAAGTGGAAGTCGACGTTGCCGCCCCCCAAATGGGCGTTGAGATTATGTCGCCTCCTGGCATGGAAGAAATGACCAACCAGCTACAAGGCATGTTCCAAAACTTGGCAGGCAACACCACCAAAAAGCGCAAGATGAAAATCAAAGACGCGATGAAGGTGTTGACCGAAGAGGAAGCGGCCAAGCTGGTCAATCATGATGACATCAAAGAACAAGCCATTCATGCGGTGGAAAACAATGGCATCGTCTTTATTGATGAAATCGATAAGATTTGTAAATCCGGTAACACCAGCGGCGGTGACGTATCGCGCGAAGGGGTGCAACGTGATCTATTGCCGTTAGTGGAAGGCAGTACGGTCTCGACCAAACACGGCATGATCAAAACCGATCATATCCTGTTTATCGCTTCAGGCGCATTCCAAGTGTCACGTCCGTCTGATCTGATCCCAGAGCTGCAAGGCCGTCTGCCCATCCGTGTTGAGCTTGAAGCCCTATCAACTCATGACTTCAAGCGTATCCTCACCGAGCCAAACGCCTCGCTCACCCAGCAATATACCGCCTTGCTGAAAACCGAAGAGATTGATCTGGCGTTTGAAGAAAGTGGTATCGATGAGCTCGCCTCTGCCGCTTGGCGCGTGAACGAGAAAACCGAAAACATCGGTGCTCGTCGTCTGCATACACTGATGGAGCGTTTGATGGAAGACGTCTCGTACGAAGCCAGCGAGCGCGCCGGTCAAAGCGTGACAGTGGATGCCGAGTACGTGCGTAGCCACCTTGAAGAGCTGGTGGATGACGAAGATCTCAGCCGCTTTATTCTCTAATCCACACCGATATCAAGGGCAGCAAACGCTGCCCTTTTTTGCATAAAAGTTTGCGCTGACGCAAACGGAAGTCGAATTTCCTCACCCTTCCCGTTGCCCACTTACACGCTTAAGCGATAATGGCGATATTGTCTTTTCGTCGAGAGTGTCTGTATGACTCAATCCACTTTGGCTATTTGGCTTGATGCCGCTCGGCCCAAGACCTTGCCCCTTGCCATTACCTCTATTTTATGTGGCAGCGCGGTCGCCGCTTCACAAGGGCGTCTTTCTTGGTCGATTAGCGCCATGGCTTTGGTCACTGCGTTATTACTGCAGATTTTGTCTAACCTCGCCAATGATTATGGCGATGCGGTGAAAGGGACAGATAACGCTGCGCGCCTTGGCCCAATGCGCGCCATTCAGTCAGGACACGTGAGTGTTGCCACCATGCGGCGTGCACTCATCCTCAACGTACTACTCACGCTCATCAGTGGCGGCAGTTTAATTGCCATTGCCTGCCAACAACCCACTGATATCGTCAGTTTTCTGCTACTCGGTGTCATGGCCATTGTGGCGGCCATTACCTACACCGTAGGCAATAAACCCTATGGCTATCGTGGGCTGGGGGATCTCTCCGTGTTGATGTTTTTCGGTTGGCTGGGTGTCGCTGGGACCTACTATTTACAAGTTGGACACATTGACTCGCTAGTTATCCTCCCCGCCACCGCATGCGGCTTACTCGCAGTGGGAGTGCTCAACATCAATAACCTACGCGACATTGATAACGATCGCGCCTGTGGCAAACATACGCTTGTGGTACGGTTAGGCCCACATCGCGGTCGCCAGTATCATGTAATTTTGCTTGCCAGTGCCGTGGTTTGCTATTCGCTGTTTGCCGCGCTCACCTTCCAAGCTTGGCTGGGATGGTTGTTTCTCGCCGGCGTTCCCTTATTGATTCGCCATGGCCGTGAAGTGTATCAAGCCGCAAGCGCCACCGCATTGCGCCCCATGATGGGAAACATGGTACGTTGTGCACTGGTCACCAATGGCCTTTTTATGACCGGTATGCTGTTGGTGTAATCAGGGCACAGATTGTCCCCTTTTGCATTGCAAAGCCTTATCGGCCCGTTATACTTGGACTAGCCTTGTTGGCAACCGCATGTTGTCAGCCTTTTTCTGCCTCAACAAGAAGTTAGACTATGGAATACAATACCTCGGAACTATGCGACATGTATCTTGACCAAGTGGATGTCGTGGAGCCAATGTTTAGCTCTTACGGGGGCCGCAGTGCGTTTGGTGGCCAGATTACAACCGTTAAATGCTTTGAGGATAATGGCCTTATCCGCGAGCTTGCTGAACAAGACGGTCAGCAACGGATCATGTTGATTGATGGCGGTGGCTCACTGCGCCGTGCGTTGATTGATGGCGAAATTGCACAGCTTGCTGCTGATAACGATTGGGCAGGTATGATTGTGTATGGCTGCGTCCGTGATGTCGATACTATTGATGAGCTTGATATCGGTATTCAAGCACTGGCATCGATTCCGGTCGGCGCGGATGAACAAGGCACAGGGGAAACCGACGTTCCCGTCAACTTTGGCGGTGTGACTTTCCTCCCGGACGATCATGTCTATGCAGATACGACTGGCGTGATCCTCTCACCCGACGCGCTCACCATGGACAGCGTCGACGTTGATGACGAGGAAGACGACGACTAATACGTCGCCTCACGCGGATAGAAAAACAGAGCCAATCGGCTCTGTTTTTGTTTATTCGACGTTCTCAATCTTGCCCAGCAAGCTACGAATACGGTTTTGCCACGCTTCTTGCTCTTCACGCAGTTTGGCGTTTTCTTGCTCGAGGCTTTCACGGCTTTCTTTCACCGAGGCTGCATCACGCTCTAGCGCGTCATTCTTTTCTTTCAGCTCTTCGATTTCCATTTGCAGCAGCGAAATGGTATCCACCGCCATTTGTACTTTTGCTTCGAGTTGTTCTAATACTTCCAATGACATCAAGGCCACCTTATTTCTGACGATTGATCCCGTTACTACTGACATCAGCAGCAACCCGTGCAACGTGATTGTGCACCCCGCTGTTATTGTACCGAGCGCACGCTAGACTGCCACTGTTCTCGCGCCTTGCCAACGCACAAGTGCACAAAAATCCAGCATATTTGGTGTTATTCCTGATCCGCCTGACGTGTATTTCCACATATCCTCTGCTCACAGGCGTACGCAAACGTTTTCTATTTCTGGTAAACTGGCGCGCGCTCACTGGGCTGACCAGTTTTTGTGGCTTTTATCTTGGAGTACTCATGAAACGCGATCTCGCACTGGCTTTCTCTCGTGTCACCGAAGGCGCCGCCCTTGCCGGTTATAAATGGCTAGGCCGTGGCGATAAAAATGCAGCGGATGGTGCAGCCGTTGCCGTGATGCGTACCTTACTGAACCTCACCGAGATTGATGGTGAAATTGTGATTGGCGAGGGCGAAATTGACGACGCGCCGATGCTCTATATCGGCGAACAAGTCGGCTTGGGCGGCGACGCGGTCGATATTGCCGTCGATCCGATTGAAGGCACACGCATGACGGCCATGGGGCAAGCGAATGCCTTGGCGGTACTGGCCGCCGGCGAGAAAGGTAGCTTTTTAAAAGCGCCGGATATGTACATGGAAAAACTGGTAGTGGGACCGGGCGCCAAAGGTGCCATTGATCTGCACAAGCCCCTGCTCGAGAACTTAGAAAATATCGCCATCGCCCTAGGTAAAACCCTAGATACGCTGGTCGTCGCCACCTTGGCAAAGCCTCGCCATGACGCCATCATCGCCACTATGCAGCAACGCGGGATCCGAGTTTTCGCCTTTCCCGATGGCGACGTGGCCGCCTCAATTCTTACCTGCATGCCGGAAAGCGAAGTAGATGTGATGGTCGGCATTGGCGGTGCGCCGGAAGGTGTGGTGTCAGCCGCCGTTATTCGCGCCTTAGGCGGCGACATGCAAGGACGTTTGCTCCCTCGCCACGAAGTCAAAGACGATACCCCAGAAAACCGCGCTTTTGGTGAGCAAGAATTAGCCCGTTGCCAAGAAATGGGCATCCAAGCCCACCAAGTACTGACGTTATCCGACATGGCGAGCAGCGATAACGTTGTCTTTGCCGCCACTGGGATCACCAAAGGGGACTTGCTAGATGGCATTAGTCGCCAAGGCGATCTGGCCACCACAGAAACCCTGGTGGTACGCGGTCAATGTCGTACCATACGCCGCATCCACTCGACCCACTATTTAAGCCGCAAAGACGACGCCATCAAGCATCACATCTTATAACTCAGCGGGCAGCCAATGTGCTGCCCTCACTGGTCAAGTGGATTGATTTCGATTACCCTTTTATAAACACTTTGCTTTATTTAGTTGTGTGCTGCTGGGCAGCGTATTGGGGTAATCACTATCACTACCATCAAGTCTACCGATCGCATTCTCGATACCCTTAAACGAGAAGGCAGTGTCAGCGCAAAAACCCTCGCGCAATCGCTGGGGATGACCACGATGGGCGTGCGCCAACACTTACAGAGCCTTGAGCGAGACGGGCTGGTTGATTTCGAAGATGTGCGCGCCAAAGTGGGCCGCCCCACCCGCCACTGGTCGCTCACCGCTAGTGGTCATAGCCGTTTTGCAGATAGTCATAACGATCTGTCGATCACCTTGATTGACTCCGTCCAAGACGTGTTTGGCGAGCAAGGCGTCGAAAAAGTGATCGCGCAACGAGAAGCGCGAACCCTTGCGCAATATCAAGATGCACTAAAAGATTGCGATAATTTAGAGGCTAAATTGCAAACCTTGGCGTATCTTAGAGAGAGCGAGGGGTATATGGCCGAGCTCCAACAGGATGGCGCCGACTACATATTGATTGAACATCACTGCCCTATCTGCCACGCAGCCAAAACGTGTCCGGCGCTTTGCCGTTCAGAAATACAATTATTTCAACGCCTTTTAGGTAACGCTTACCGTATCGAGCGCGAAGAGCACATCGTGTCCGGGCAACGTCGCTGTACATATCGAATCGGAGAAAAGACGTGAGGAGGTAATATGGCCACTTGGATCAAGGCTGAAGTTGTGGAGAACCAACATTGGACGAAGGATCTCTTCAGCCTGGTGTTATCCGCCCCTATTGAACCCTTTACCGCCGGCCAGTTTACAAAACTGGGGATGGAGATCGACGGTAAACTCATTCAACGCGCCTACTCGTTTGTTAACCCTCCTCAAAGTAAGTATCACGAAGTCTATGCCACACGTGTCGCCGATGGACTCATGTCGCCGCGACTGCATGCGCTAGAGCCGGGTGAAACCGTGATGATCACCAAAGATCCCGCGGGCTACTTTACCTTGGATGAAGTGCCGCAAGGCCAACATTTGTGGATGCTCGCCACCGGTACCGCCATTGGTCCTTATCTGTCGATTATGGAGCAAGGGGACGTTTGGTCACGGTTTAGAAAGGTTATCTTGGTGCATGCGGTAAGATTCGCGGCGGATCTGACCTATCAAGCGCGCATCAACGCACTGCAAGAAAAATACCCCGATCAGTTAGTCGTGCAACCGTTCGTGAGTCGCGAGCCCACCGCGGGCGCCCTTTCTGGACGGATCACCCATGCGTTGGAAGATGGCTTGCTCGAGCGTGTGGTTGGGCTGCCGCTTCAGCCCGAACATAGTCAAGTGATGCTGTGCGGGAACCCGGCGATGGTCAAAGAAGTGAAGAGCATTTTGGAAGGCAAAGGATTAAGCAAAAACCTACGCCGTAAGCCCGGTAATATTACCACTGAGCACTATTGGTAAGTCGTTGCGCCCCTTTGCTGGGGTGCATACGGTAACCCGTTGTATTTTTATAGTTAAAAATAAGCACTAAAAAGCGGTCATTTTTCAGGGGATTGTTTGTGCCACAGTCTGCTTTCCCGTTCAGAGCGCCAAGTGGCTCAGACACCCTGAATTTGATCCCCCCACGCCCCCGACTCATAGTTATTCATACGCCTTGGTAATGCGGTCATCTGACCGACGGCGTACAAAGGAGTAACTTATGAAGACGCTACCTTCTTTTGATGAACTGGCCGCTTTGGCCCAGTCCGATCCAAAAGCTTTAGAAGCTTTGCGCCTCAAGATGAGTGAAGAAGTGATTGCCAATGCCTCACATGCCACGCAACCACAGCTCCACGCCATGCTAAGCCACATCAACCGCGTGATAGAACATGGCAAAAACCCACTGCACGTGAACGTCATGTTATTTCAAGCGCTGTCAAAGCAATACTCACGCTTTGCCACCGCCTTTGAATCACCCGAATCGCTACGTAGCCACAACGCTGAGATCATGGACTTTCGCGTCGGCCAAGCCGCACGACAAAGCGCACGCGCTGGCGAATAACGTCCAAACCGGCTCGGGTGGAGCATCCACCCGTTACCGCTTTATCATCGGTCAAACCACCGCTGACGCGACCCGCTTGCTGTAGCTTTTGGTTTCCATATCACGAATTTCAACCGTCAAACTGCTCACGTGACTAGCATGGCGGGATAACACGTCAACCAGCGCTTGGCTAATGGCTTGCTTTTGCGCCACAGTTCGCCCATCGAGCAAGCGAAATTCGACATGAATAAAATCACCACGGTCGGCYTGTTCTCCAACCCGCCATACGCCGCAAGGCACGGCTCGCGACTTTAGCGCCGCCGGCTCAAACACCTCACTGGCGATGGCAGCTTGATGTAAGGCCTCCACCACCTGATCGATGTTCACTCGTTCAGAAACCGATTCTGTGTATTCCATGATTAAATGCGGCATCACACACTCCTTGTTATTGAGAAAGGCTATGGTGCCGGATTTTTCACCACCACTCTAGCGAGACCATCACAGTTCACTGGCCAGACGTGCCACAAAATGATGAAAATTTACTACTTAGCGGTTCACTTTTGCCAATAAAACGCGTAAAAACGAAGGCATTCTCGCCATTCTATGATTTTAAACAGAGAAGGCCGCGCTACAATAGACTACCTTCTTTACATCTTTTGACTTCAAATCAACTAAACCGCGGAGGAATTCCTATGCGCCGTCCATTGGTAATGGGTAACTGGAAACTCAATGGCAGCAAAGCCATGGTCACTGAACTGCTTAACGGCCTGAACGCTGAACTTAAAGGCGTGGAAGGTGTGGACGTTGCTGTTGCGCCACCGGTCATGTATTTGGCTCAAGCCGAACAACTGCTGGCGGATAGCGCCATTAAGCTTGGTGCGCAAAACGTCGACACACACAACAGCGGCGCATTCACCGGTGATATCTCTGCAGAGATGCTGAAAGACTTTGGTGCCACCCATATTATTATCGGCCACTCAGAGCGTCGTGAATATCACCAAGAATCTGACGAATTTGTCGCGCAGAAATTCGCTTTCTTGAAAGAAAATGGCCTCACGCCAGTACTTTGTATCGGTGAGTCCGAAGCGCAAAACGAAGCGGGCGAAACCCTTGCTGTCTGTGCACGTCAGCTTGACGCAGTGATCCAATCACAAGGTGTTGAAGCGCTGAACGGTGCGATCATTGCCTATGAACCTATTTGGGCGATCGGTACGGGTAAAGCTGCAACGGCAGAACAGGCTCAAGAAATCCACGCGGCCATTCGTAAGCACATTGCGTCTTACAGCGAAGACGTCGCAAGCAAGGTTGTGATTCAGTACGGCGGTTCAGTAAAAGCAGGAAATGCTGCAGAGTTATTCGCGATGCCGGATATCGACGGCGCGCTAGTTGGCGGTGCCGCGCTTGACGCAGCGGGCTTTGCCGCTATCGCTAAAGCAGCGGCTGAAGCGAAAAAAGCGTAAGCGACTGACGCTAAACGTCTAACAAAACGTCCCCAATCTGGGGACGTTTTTTATTGTGCGCCGGTAAAACCTAATTGCCGCCACGCTTCATAGCCAATAATGGCCACGGCATTAGACAGGTTTAGGCTACGTGCCTCTGGCTGCATGGGAATACGTAACCGCTGCGCGTCGGGTAATGCTTGGATCAACGCATCAGGCAAGCCGCGCGTTTCTGGCCCAAACAACAACACATCACCGTCCGCAAACGTCGCCTCCGTATGAAACTGGGTGGCTTTGGTGGTACACGCAAAGATCCGACGACCCGCCATCGCGTTTGCAAACGCCGCATAGTCTTTATGACGTGTCACTCGGGCAAGATCATGATAATCCAGTCCCGCACGACGGACTTTCTTTTCTTCTAGATCAAAGCCAAGCGGCTCAATCAAATGCAAGTTCGCACCACAGTTGGCACAAAGACGAATGATATTCCCCGTATTAGGGGCAATTTCAGGCTCGTAAAGCGCTATATCAAACATGAGAGTTCATTACCAAAGTAAGCAAGGCAGGTATTGTCGCAACCGCTGGTAGATTGCGCAATATTAACCACTCGGCCATTGCAAGCACACCACGAGTCCACCTTGTGGATGGTTCGCGGCACTGACTTGGCCACCATGCTGCTGTACGGCTTGTGCGGTAATCGCCAGCCCAAGCCCAGTACCGCCCGATTGACGGTCTCGCGCGGCAGACACGCGATAAAAGGGGCGGAAAATATCAGTCAGCATGGTCTCAGGAACGCCGGGGCCATCGTCCTGAATCTCAATATTTAACCCCGCTTGCTCGCTCGTGACCGATAGGCAGACGTGTTTATTGGCGTAGCGAATCGCATTACGCAGCACATTGTCGAGCGCACTGCGGGCTAAGCGCACATTGACGGTTAATGCGACATCAGGAAAGGGAGTCGCCTCGATCTGTTTACCTTGCTGCCCCGCTTCAAATTGGGCATCGTCAACAACCGATTGCCAGAGTACTTGAGCACTGATGGATTCGCGTTCAAGGTGTCCTTGCGATTGCAGTCGTGACAAGGTGAGCAACTCACTGATCAAGGCTTCCAATTGGCTCGCTTCCCGTTCAATCCGCGCTAATACCTCGCTATCGCCCAATTCACGCGCAGCCAAGGCGCGTGCCATTTGTAATCGCGTCAGAGGTGAGCGCAACTCATGGGAAATATCTGACACCAGTTGTTGCTGCCCAGTCACCATCTGATTAAGCGCAGTCACCATTTGGTTAAAGCCTCGACCTGCATCGCGAAACTCTTTGGGGCCTTGCTCAAGGGTAGGGTCAATCACCAACTGCCCCTTGGCGACCCGCTGACTCGCGGTTTGAAACCGACGCGCGGGACGCGTCAAGGTATATGCCAACCAGAGCAACAAAGGGGTACTGACCAACATGGTCACCACTAATAAGTGCTGCGGTTTTTCCAAAATTTTAAGCACAAACGGCAGCTTGGGTTGCCAACGCCGAGCATGATAAAAGGTTCCGGCTTCACGCGCGGTAGTGACGGGGAAAGGGCCGGCTAACATATTGCGGTGATAAAGGCGCTGCATCGGCGCGTCGGTGTCGGTGGTTTGCGATATAAAATGGCGTAATTCGCGTGGCAAAGATCCTAATGTCGCGCTATCAGGCACCCAATACAACTTATAGGGCGTGCGACGATGACCGCGATGTTGATTCTGACGTGCAACCATCATCGCAATTGGAATCTCACGCTGTTGTGAGATTGCTACCAATTGTTCCAGTTGGGCCTGGATACGAGCTTTTTCCGGCGAGGGAATGGCATGCAAGCTACGCGGATCCTCTCGCTGTGCCCAAATAACCGCCGCCAACACCGCCAGCAGCGTCAGCCAGAAAATGACAAAAACCCGACCGTATAAACTTCCGAGAAAGGGCACCCGAGACCAGCGCTCGGCGAGCTGGCGACGCCAGAGACCTAGTCGACCCATAGATAGCCCTTACCCCTTAGGGTTTTAATCCTAGGTTTGCCATCAAGGCGCTCTGGCAGCTTCTTACGCAAATTGGAAATATGCACATCGACTGCACGGTCAAAGGGCATTAGTCGCTTTCCTAGCACCTGCTCACTTAACAAGGCTTTACTTACCACTTCACCGGGGTGATGAAGCAAACAGGCCAACATTTCGGTTTCCATACCGGTCAACGCCACGGGTTTATCTTGGCACACCGTCTCTAATCGACGCGGGTACACTCGCACATCATGATGGGCCAGTACCGGCTCATCTTCAGGCGGTGCCGACTCTAAGCTTATCACCTGCGTTCGGCGCAAAATGGCCCGCATTCGCGCCAAAAGTTCGCGATCGCTAAAGGGTTTAGCCAAATAGTCATCCGCCCCCAGCTCGAGCCCCATCACTCGGTCTACTTCTTCTCCTCGCGCCGTGAGCATCAAGATCGCGACGTTGGATGTGGCGCGCAGCTGACGCAAGGTTTCCATGCCGTTCAAAACCGGCATCATCACATCAAGCAGAATAATGTCAGGGGGCGAGGCTCTCGCCATCTCAAGGCCAGCTTGGCCATTATCCGCACAACGCACCGAAAATCCCTCCAGTGAGAGCAGCTCACTGAGTAAATCCGTCAGTGCGGTATCATCATCGATGATCAAAACCTCTTGCATGGCAATCAGACTCTCTGCCCATTATCAATTAGCTGTAGTTCTATCATAGCTACGCCCGCGGGTGAGTGACTTTACCCATCTTTACACCGAATAACGTGACTTTACACCCCAGCCCGTAAGCTAAACAGGTAACCACTCACCACCGGAGAAAAATAATGAAACGTTTCACTATCGGCCTAGCAATAGCCGCCATTGCCCTGCCCACCCTCGCCGCTCCCCACTTTGGCGATGGTATGGACCGCGGTATGTGGCGTGATCTGAACTTAACCGAGGCTCAACAGAATCAACTCCAAGCACTGCGTGATGAGTATCGCACTCAACGTCAGCAGGCACGCGGCGACTTTCAAGCAAAGATGAAAACCTTATTGACCCAAGAGACCTTTAATGAGCAGGCGGTGCGCGATTTATTGTCGGCTCATCCACAGCCGAATATTGAACGCCGCGTGGCCCATGCGCGTCATCAACACGCGATGATGCAGGTGCTCACCCCGGAGCAGCAAACCGCGTTCTTTGACGCCATGCATAAAAAGCATGACAAACAAGGCAAAGGGCATCATCGTCATCACGGCAAAAAAGGCGATTGTTCACGTTAAACCTGCGTCGTGTCATACGTTTGCTGTGAATGAGATATATACTGAGGGCAGAATTTATTAACCTTCTGCCCTTGGTATGACAAAAAAGTATGCCTTCTGGGTTGAGGCCGCTGCTTGGGCCGCAACCTGCGTCGCCACCCTATTGCTGGTCGCCAAGCTGATTGCTTGGTGGCTGACCGGCTCGGTCAGTGTGCTCGCCTCCTTCGTCGACTCGCTACTCGACTTGCTCGCCTCATTAACCAACTTAGTCGTGGTGCGTTATGCCGTGCAACCGGCTGACAATGAACACAGCTTTGGCCATGGTAAGGCTGAGTCATTAGCCGCCGTAGCCCAATCAACCTTTATTGTCGGTTCGGCCTCGTTTTTGCTGCTCAGTGGGCTTGAACGTTTGTTCAAGCCTGTACCTATTGCAGCCCCTGAACTCGGGGTCGCTGTGAGTGTGGGGGCAACGCTCGTGACTTTGGGGTTGGTGCTGTTTCAAAAGTGGGTAATTCGTAAAACCGCGAGCCCCGCGATTCGCGCCGATGCGCTGCACTATCAGTCAGATTTGCTGATGAATGTGGCGATCATTATTGCATTGGTCCTTAGTTGGTATGGATGGACACAAGCCGACGCCTGGTTCGCGATTGGGATCAGTGGCTTTATTTTGTGGCAAGCAATCAAAATGGCCTACGAGGCAGTCCAGTCGTTACTCGACCGGCAAATTCCGCTTGATGATCAGGAACGCATCGCCGTGCTTTCCAGCTCTGTCGCGGGTGTGCGGGGGATCCACCAGCTGCGTACACGCCAAGCTGGGATGACAACGTTTATCCAACTGCACATTGAGCTGGATGACGAGCTACCCTTAGTAGATGCACATACCATTGCCGATGAAGTGGAAGACCGGTTGCTCATTGCATTTCCCGGCGCGGACATCATGATCCACCAAGATCCCGTGTCCGTGGTGAACAAAGAGCGCACACAATTCTCGTCATCGGCAGTGAACAAAAGCCCACAGGGCTGACATGTATCAACTTTTTAGCGACAGTAATTGTAATACTATTACAGAAGTAGGAAAATTAYAGTCTAAGCAACAGTCGTTGCGGGTTCACTGGGGCAAATAGGTTGCCATTACCGCAATCGGCGCGAACTAATTGACCAAAAGTCAGAGGGTAACCATGGTTAGAAAAATTGGTGTTTTGACCAGTGGCGGCGATGCGCCGGGCATGAATGCAGCGATTCGTGGAGTGGTACGTAGCGCACTCACCGAAGGACTCGAAGTTTACGGCATCTATGATGGCTTTCTCGGTTTACACCAAAACCGCATTGAGCGTCTTAACCGCACCAGTGTTTCCGACGTGATTAACCGCGGCGGTACGTTTTTAGGCTCAGCCCGCTTCCCTGAGTTCGCGGACGAGAAAGTACGTGAACAAGCGATCCAAAACCTCAAGATGCACGGTATCGATGCACTGGTGGTAATTGGCGGCGACGGCTCATTCATGGGCGCCAAGAAGCTTACTGAAATGGGCTATCCTTGTATCGGCCTACCCGGCACTATTGACAACGATGTAGCCGGTACTGACTACACCATCGGTTACATGACCGCCTTGAACACCGTTATCGATGCGATTGACCGTCTGCGCGATACCTCATCCTCTCACCAACGTATCTCGATTGTCGAAGTGATGGGCCGCCATTGTGGTGACCTCACCTTGATGGCATCCGTTGCGGGTGGCTGCGAATACATCATTACCCCAGAGACTGGCTTGGATAAAGACAAACTGCTGTCGAAAATCAAAGAAGGGATCTACAAGGGTAAGAAACACGCCATTGTCGCTATCACAGAATTGATGACCGACGTAAACGAACTGGCGAAGTTTATCGAGACCGAAACCGGCCGCGAGACCCGTGCAACCATCTTGGGCCATATCCAGCGTGGCGGCCAACCGGGTGCTTTTGACCGTATTTTGGCATCCCGCATGGGTGCGTATGCCGTCGATCTTCTCCAGCAAGGTGAAGGTGGCCGTTGTGTGGGTATTCAGAACGATAAAATGGTGCATCACGACATCRTCGACGCTATTGAAAACATGAAGCGTCCATTCCGCCAAGATTTGTACGAAGTAGCAGAAAAGCTGTTTTAATCTCGTTCAATATGCGAACAAAAACGGAGCCAGTGGCTCCGTTTTTTTATCGGCTAGATTAGATCCCATCACCAGAGATAAAGGTTTTATGCGAGCCGTTGAATTCTTGGTCCATATCCAAAGACGGCATATGCGAGCTGGGTCGGCCCACAATTTTCGCCGGTACACCGGCCACGGTGGTATGGGGCGGAACAGGGTTGAGTACCACAGAGCAGGAACCGATTTTCGCGCCTTCGCCAATATCGATATTGCCCAAAATCTTCGCCCCTGCGCCAATCATCACCCCTGTGCGGACTTTTGGATGGCGATCGCCCCCTTCTTTACCAGTACCGCCCAAGGTCACGTCTTGTAGGATAGAGACATCGTCTTCAATCACCGCGGTTTCGCCGATCACAATGCCAGTGGCATGGTCAAACATAATGCCACGCCCGATACAGGCAGCAGGGTGCACATCAACTTGGCATGTCACCGAGATTTGATTTTGAAGATAGGTGGCGAGCTCCTTACGGCCCTGACGCCATAACCAATTCGCGACGCGAAAGCCTTGCAACGCATGAAAACCTTTTAGGTATAAAAGTGGCGTTGAATATAGCTCCACCGCGGGATCACGCTCTACCGTGGCACAAATATCGCAGGCGGCTGACTCCGTCACGCAAGCATCATTGGCATAGACTTCTTCGATGACCTCTCGCACCGCCATCGACGGCATCGACGGGGTCGATAGCTTGTTCGCCAAAATATAACTTAACGCACTGGCAAGGTTGTCGTGCTTGATAATGGTGGCATGGTAAAAACTCGCCAACATCGGCTCGCGTTCAGCATGCTCGCGCGCTTCCTTTTTCACCGCTTGCCATACGCGGTGTTGCTGGCATTCTTTTCTGGCCTTATTCACTGCCTTCGTCCTTACAAAAATGACCTACAACCAGGACGCATATACGTCCAGTGCCACTGCCAGTGTATAAAAAAAACGCGCGGTTCTCACCCCGCGCGTTTATGTCTGCACTCGCTGGGCGATTATTCCGACTTTTTCTCTCGTGCGAGCAAGTCTTTTGCTGCTTGTTGAGCCGCTTTACCTTGGTAAAGGACTTGATAGATTTGCTCGACAATCGGCATTTCCACACCCGCGCGTTGCGCCAGCGCCCACACTTCTTTGGTATTGCGGTAACCTTCAACCACTTGACCAATCTTATCTTGCGCGTCTTGAACGCCCTCGCCCTGCCCGAGCGCTAAGCCAAAGCGACGATTTCGAGATTGGTTATCGGTACAAGTAAGCACCAAATCACCGAGTCCAGCCATGCCCATAAAGGTATCGCGTGACGCACCGAGCGCCTCGCCCAAGCGTGTCATWTCAGCAAGCCCTCGGGTGATCAGTGCGGTGCGCGCGTTGGCGCCAAAGCCAATCCCATCGGAGATCCCTGCGCCAATCGCAATCACATTCTTCACCGCACCGCCAAGCTGCATGCCGATGAAGTCGTGGTTACCATAAACGCGAAAGCTGTGCTGACAGTGAATGGTGTCTTGTAACTCACTCACAAATGTCGCATCCGGAGAGGCCACAGAAATCGCGGTAGGCAAGCCTGCCGCCAGCTCTTTGGCGAAGGTGGGACCCGACAAGACCGCAAGCGGGATGTTGTCGCCCAGTTGCTCCCGAGCCACCTCTTGTAAAAGGCGTCCGGTTTCTGGCTCAAGCCCTTTGGTAGCCCAACACACGCGAGAATCAGCACGTAGGTAAGGCTTCACCTTACCCAGCACATCACCAAAGACGTGGCTGGGTACCACAACTAACAAATCGCGGCTGGCATTCACTGCCACCGCTAAGTCAGCACACAAGATCAATGAGTCCGGAAACGAGATGTCAGGCAAAAACGCCTGATTGGCACGATCCGTTTCAAGCTGCGCGATATGCAGGGGATCATGGCCCCACAACACGACATTGGCACCGTTTCTGGCAAGTGAAATCGCCAGTGCTGTGCCGTAAGAGCCTGCGCCTAGTACGGTGATTGCAGCGTCTTGTGTCGGTGCCAACGTGGTCATGGCCAATCCTTACGCTTGCGCGTCTTCGGTTTTTTGCTCGTCAGCTTGCTGTTGCAAGTAGTTCATGAACAGCGCATCAAAGTTAACAGGCGCTAGGTTCAGTTGCGGGAAGGTGCCTTTGACGACCAAGCTTGAAATGGTTTCACGGGCATACGGGAAAAGAATGTTCGGGCAGAATGCACCCAAGCAGTGTGCCAATTGTGGCGCTTCCATGCCAGTCACTGAGAAAATACCGCCTTGCTGCACTTCACAAAGGAAGGCATTGCTGTCTTGGTTTTTCACTGTCACCGTGAGGCGCAGAACCACTTCATAAATGCCTTCGCCTAGCTCACGGCTTTGCGTATCGAGATCCAAGTTAACGTCTGGCGCCCAATCTTGTTGGAACACTTCCGGCGAGTTTGGCGCTTCGAAAGACACATCTTTCAAAAACACGCGTTGGATTGCAAAGTTTTGCTCGGCTTGTTGATTGGTTTCTGCTTCAGCCATGATGGTTAATCCTTACTTTAAATTGGCTCAATGTGCCCAGCACATTAAAAAAAGCGAGCCGCCGCGTCATGCGACCGCTCGATATTTGAGTTGATGATCACTTTTTCTTCTTAGTTTTGCCCTTGCTGCTTTTGGCGCGAACCAGTGGCATATTGGCATCATTCCAAGAGGTGAGACCATCTTTCAGTACATACACAGTGTCAAACCCAGCTTTGACTAGCTGGTTTGCGCTTTCTGCCGCCGTTTGACCTGTTTTACATACCACAATGATGGGGTCATTTTTGTGCTTTTCAAGCTCACCCAGTGAGTTCGATTTGATTTCACTCGGCAAGAGGTTGATCGCACCGGTGATGTGGCCAGCACGGTACTCATCACGACTGCGGATATCGACAAACACACCGTTTTCACGGTTGGTGATGATCGCCGCTTGGTTCGGCGCAACCACTTTGTATGCCGCGGTTTTCTGCTTAATTAAGGACATCAGCAGTGCTGCGGCCAAACCTACCCAAACCAAAGTGAGGAGCATGTTGTTGGAGACGAAATCGATATATTCCTGCATAATCTTTGCTCTATACTGCTTGCTGACTCGCGTCGCGAGAATCCATCAAGGGGTGAAAAATGGTGTCGAGTATAACTTGCTCGCCATGGTTTTACAGCCTGTCCGCGCAAATCCGCGCGCTCGCTCACTTGCCAGATGACTAGCACGGTTTTCCCCATCCGCTCAATAACTTGAAAAGAAAGAAGGTTTCACCAATAGCAGAAATCGAGCAAAGCCATTCGCAAGCCGGCTGGATCTTCGCCATAATGAGGGGACTCAAGGGGTATTGGCAAGCCTAATGGTCAACTTGTCAGCAGGGATAATTGATCTTAGCCTACATATCGCGGCGTAAAATGTAGTAAAATTACGCTCATTCAATGACCATTGAGTCATGCTGCTGCTCAGCTCGGGTCGGCATCAAGCCTCAGTGGTTGTCTTATGGCAGCCAATGTCAGTCTTTAGCTTGAATTGAGAGGACGTAATATGTCTGCAAAAAAACCACTCGCACTGGTGATTCTCGATGGTTGGGGTTATCGCGATCCACAAAGCGATAATGCGATCACCAACGCCAACACCCCGGTACTCGATAGCCTGATGGCCGCTAACAGCACCTTGATCTCTGCATCAGGTTTCGATGTGGGCCTGCCGGACGGGCAAATGGGTAACTCAGAAGTGGGACACGTGAACATTGGTGCTGGCCGCGTGGTTTACCAAGACTTGACTCGGATCACCAAAGCCATTGCAGATGGTGAATTTAACCAAACGCCAGCGCTGACTGCTGCGGTTGATAAAGCGGTAGACAAAGGTAAAGCGGTTCACATTATGGGTCTGATGTCGCCAGGCGGTGTACACAGTCATGAAGACCATATTGCGGCTATGGTTGAGCTTGCCGCTGAACGCGGTGCCGACCAAATCTACCTGCACTGCTTCCTCGACGGGCGTGATACGCCACCACGCAGCGCCAAAGCATCACTTGAGCGTTTTGATGCCCTATTTGCCAAACTCGGTAAAGGCCGTATTGCGTCTTTGGTGGGCCGTTACTACGCGATGGACCGTGACAACAACTGGGACCGTGTTGAGCGCGCGTATGACCTGCTTACCCAAGCCCACGGCGAGTTCGCTGCCACCAGCGCGGTTGAGGGCCTAGAGGCTGCGTACGCCCGTGAAGAAAACGATGAGTTTGTCGCGCCGACCGAAATTTATCGCGACGGTGATAATAAAGCGACCATCAACGACGGCGATGCAGTGATCTTCATGAACTTCCGTGCCGACCGTGCGCGTCAAATGACCCGCGCCTTTATGCCGGATTTCGATGGCTTTACGCGTAAAAAATACGCCGAGCTGTCTGACTTTGTGATGCTGACAGAATATGCGGCCGACATCGATACCACGGTCGCCTTCCCACCAGAGAGCTTGTCTAACACCTTGGGTGAGTGGCTCTCGAAAAACGGCAAAACCCAGCTGCGTATCTCAGAAACCGAGAAGTACGCTCACGTGACTTTCTTCTTTAACGGCGGTATCGAGACCGTGTTTGAAGGCGAAGAGCGTGCGTTGGTTGCCTCACCAAAAGTAGCAACCTACGATCTGCAGCCTGAAATGAGCTCAGAAGAGTTGACTGACAAGCTCGTTGCGGCCATCAAGTCTGGCAAGTTCGACATGATCATCTGTAACTACCCGAACGGCGACATGGTCGGCCACACTGGCGTGTACGATGCTGCGGTGAAGGCATGTGAAGCGGTAGACCATTGCATTGGTCGCGTGCTTGAAGCGATTAAAGAAGTGGACGGCCAGATGCTGATCACCGCCGATCACGGTAACGCCGAGATGATGGTGGATCCAAACACTGGTGGCACTTACACCGCGCACACCAATTTGCCAGTGCCACTGATGTATGTGGGCAGCAAAGACATCACGTTGAAAGAAGGCGGTAAGCTGTCTGATCTGGCCCCAACCATGCTGGCCTTGGCCGGTATGGAGATTCCAGAAGAGATGACTGGCAAGCCGGTGTTCGATCTGAAATAATCCTCTCATGCGGGAGAAACGAACACGCTTTTTTACAGCCCTCCGCGCCAGTGCCTTGTGCACTGGCGTTTTTCTGTGCCTGCTCACTTTTTCAACGAGCGCCAATTCCCAGTTGGAAGGGGTCAGTGATGAAATCGCTCGCCAACAATCGCAATTGGCCGCACACAACAAAAAACTGAATCACCTGCAACGCGATTTAAAAGCGCAAGCCACGCGTATTGAAACGCTATCGAAACGGATTCGCTCTGCACAGAGCGCTCTTGGTGATACAGAAGCCGAGATTGAGACACTCACTAAAAAACAGTCCCGCCTCCAACAGGAGATGATTGGCCAGCAAGCCTTACTGGCCGACTTACTGGACGCACAATACCGTCAAGGCCAAAACGATCAGCTCCAGCGACTACTCAGTGGCGATGATATTGCACAATTAGACCGACTCACACGCTATGCCGAAACCTTGGCACAGTCTCGTCAAGCTGCGATTGAGTCCCTCGCCGCGACACGCACCGAATATCAGTTAACCGTGCACCAATTGAAACAACAACGCGATAAGCAGTCTGCTTTAGTCACCGAACTGCAAGAGAAAAAGCGGGATTTGGAAAGCGAGCAAAACGCACAAAGTCAAACGGCGAAAAAAATTCGCGCACAAATTGCCAGTGACAGTGCCTACCTTGCGGAACTCAACGCGAACAAACAACGTTTACAAGAAGAAATCGCCGCGGCGGCACGACGCGCCACCGTGAAGATGGCAGGGATTGCGAATGCCAAAGGCAAGCTTACTTGGCCCGTCAAAGGCAGGTTATTACACCGTTTTGGCGAACGTCAGTCCGGCCAAGTCAGTTGGAACGGTGTGGTGATTGGCGCCAAGCGCGGCACCGAAGTGAAAGCGGCGCATGCGGGTAAAGTGGTGCTATCGAGCTGGTTGCGTGGCTATGGCCTATTGATTGCCGTAGACCACGGTAAAGGTGACATGACCTTGTATGGTTATAACCAAGCCTTGCTAAAAGATGTAGGCGATACCGTGACCGCCGGTGAGCCTATCGCCTTGGTCGGCGACAGCGGTGGCCAATCCACCCCTTCCTTGTATTTCGAAATTCGCCGCAAAGGCAACACCACCAATCCACTCCCTTGGCTGGATTAAAAACGCCCACCAAATAGGTGGGCGTGCGGGTGTTTTGCGTACATCAGCGCTGCTACACCAGAGGCATTAACGCTGCCAATCGAGGATCACCTTGCCAGATTGCCCTGAACACATCACATCAAAGCCTTGTTGGAAGTCATCCACGCTGTAGTGATGGGTGATGATCGGGGTTAAATCCAAGCCAGATTGAATTAACGATGCCATCTTGTACCAGGTTTCGAACATCTCGCGGCCGTAGATACCTTTGATCACGAGCCCTTTAAAGATCACCTGATTCCAATCAATGCCCATATCACTCGGTGGGATGCCAAGAAGCGCAATCTTGCCACCGTGGTTCATGGCTGCCAGCATGCTATTAAACGCCGCCGGCACCCCAGACATTTCGAGGCCAACATCAAAGCCTTCCGTCATGCCAAGCTCTGCCATTACCGACTCCAGAGATGACTCAGCCACATTGACCGCACGTGTAACACCCATCTTACGAGCAAGCTCGAGGCGATATTCATTCACATCGGTGATCACCACATGACGCGCCCCAACATGACGCGCCACCGCAGCGGCCATGATGCCAATCGGCCCTGCGCCGGTGATCAACACGTCTTCGCCCACCAAATCAAAGGACAGCGCCGTATGCACGGCATTGCCGAATGGGTCGAAAATCGAGGCTAAATCATCGGAGATCTCATCGGGGATTTTGAACGCGTTAAACGCTGGGATCACCAGATACTCCGCGAAGGCACCTTCACGGTTAACGCCTACACCAACGGTGTTGCGGCACAGGTGAGTACGACCGCCGCGACAGTTGCGGCAGTGTCCACAAGTGATATGCCCTTCACCCGATACGCGGTCACCCAATGAGAAGCCGCGTACCTCCTGACCAATGCCGACTACTTCACCGACATATTCATGGCCAACCACCATAGGCACCGGAATGGTCTTTTGCGACCACTCATCCCATTTGTAAATGTGCACGTCGGTGCCACAGATGGCCGTTTTTCGAATCTTTATCAGTAGATCGTTGTGCCCCAGCTCGGGAAGCTCGGTCTCCGTCATCCAAATGCCGGGCTCCGCTTTGAGTTTCGCCAACGCTTTCATGGTTGTTTGTGTCATGACATTACCCAATCAGTTGCATCTCTTTGCCTACTTTAATGAAGGCATCAATGGCTCGGTCCAATTGCTCACGCGTATGCGCGGCTGACATCTGGGTGCGGATACGTGCTTGACCTTTCGGTACCACTGGGTAGGAGAAGCCCACCACATAGACGCCCTCTTCCATCATGCGCTCGGCAAACTCACTGGCGACTTTGGCATCGCCAAGCATCACAGGAATAATGGCGTGATCGGCCCCTGCTAGCGTAAAGCCAGCTTCCGTCATGCGTGCACGGAAGTGCTTGCTGTTGTCCCAAAGCTGCTCACGCAAGTGGTCACTCTCGGCTAGCATATCCAGTACACGGATAGAGGCAGACACAATCGCAGGTGCCAGAGAGTTGGAGAAGAGATAAGGGCGCGAACGCTGACGCAGCCAATCAATCACCTCTTTTTTGCCTGACGTGTAGCCCCCTGACGCGCCGCCCATCGCTTTACCCAAGGTGCCGGTGATGATGTCGACACGATCCATCACTTGATGGTATTCGTGCGTCCCTCGGCCATGCTCGCCCATAAAGCCAACTGCGTGGGAATCATCCACCATGACTAGCGCGCCATATTGCTCCGCCAGATCGCACACAGCTGGTAAGTTCGCCACCACGCCGTCCATCGAGAAGACACCATCAGTCACAATCAAGATATTCGCCACACCGGCGGCTTTCGCGGCTTTAAGCTGGGCTTCCAGTTCGTCCATATCGTTGTTGGCATAACGGAATCGCTTCGCTTTACACAAGCGTACGCCATCGATAATTGACGCATGGTTTAGCGCATCAGAAATAATGGCATCGTCAGGGCCGAGAATGGTTTCGAACAAGCCCGCGTTGGCATCAAAGCATGAGGAATACAGGATGGTATCTTCCATCCCGAGAAAGTCAGATAACTTGGCTTCCAGGGTTTTGTGTGCATCTTGCGTCCCACAAATAAACCGTACCGACGCCATACCAAAACCGTGCTCATCCATCCCTGCCTTGGCAGCCTTGACCAACTCAGGATGGTTCGCCAACCCCAAGTAGTTATTGGCGCAAAAGTTCAGTACCTGCTGCTCATGATTGACGGCAACACTGGCCGCTTGTGGCGAGGTAATAAGACGTTCACTTTTGTACAAGCCATCAGCTTTTACTTGCTCAAGCTGGTGACGAATTTGCTGATAGAAGGCAGCCGTCATCGCAATCTCCATGCTGTGATGATTACTTTACGAAGGTCGCTGCCCAACGGTGGCAGCGAATGATGGCGGCTATCATGGCACGTTAAATACCCGGGTGCCAATAAGGGATGTCAGACAGTGATTCATATCGTGTAATCGCTGTCATCTTGTTTGAATATCACGCAGCTAGGCAGGCAAACCGTCGAACTACTCAGTTCAGCGTGTCTAAAGCATGCTTATCTTGGCGAACTAATTGCTTGCGATAGTGGTCTATTAATACACCAATGGCGGCTTGCCCTTGTGCGGTAGTTAAGGGCCTGAGGAGCTCTAGCATTTGCAGCACGCCTTTATAAATCACCCCCGCGTGAATTTGCGTTTGGGGAGCCTGGGCGCTTTGGTAAAAAATCCAGCTCGACGCCACCAACTTCAGGGTTTCGCCAACGGCACTAAGGGCACTTTCATCCAGCGCGAGCCAGCCTGCTTGGCTATAGTGTTGAAGTATGGTCATTAAATTAACTTGCAGCTGTTGCTGGGCGGCCAAGTACTTTTGTTGCAAAGCTTCATCTCGGCGCAGGATGTCGGGCAGGTTGGCGTAAAAGAACCGATACCGCCACATCAGGCTAAACGTCGCGTCTAAATAATGCTGCAACAGGGCTTGGGTATCGTCGCGGGGCTGATGAGGATCAAACGCCAAGGCGAGATCTTGCGCGTATTGGTCGAATATACTGTGTATAATCGCCTCTTTATTACGAAAGTGATAGTAAAGGTTGCCCGGGCTGATACCGAGGTCAGCCGCAATATGGTTTGTGGTAATATTTGGCTCGCCGTGTTGATTGAACAAAGCCAGTGCAGCATGGATAATTCGATCGCGGGTTTTCATGTATGGTTCTGTCCTCTGCCCGGTTGATGCTAAACCATACTATCACAGACAACAGCGAAGGCGACGGCRTCTGTCGTCAGGCAAAAATTTAGGTAATGATATGATAATTGTGACAGGTGGCGCCGGCATGATCGGCAGCAACTTAGTAAAAGCACTCAACCAGCAAGGCTATCGCGATATTGTGGTGGTCGATAACCTAAAAGACGGCACCAAGTTCGCTAACCTCGTTGATCTCGATATCGCCGACTACATGGATAAAGACGATTTCCTCACCCAAATTATGGCGGGTGATGACTTTGGTCCTATTGAGGCGGTTTTTCACCAAGGCGCCTGCTCTTCCACCACAGAGTGGGATGGTAAGTACATGATGCTCAATAACTATGAGTACTCCAAAGAGCTACTCCATTATTGTATTGAGCGTGATATTCCATTCTTATACGCCTCGTCAGCAGCTACTTACGGCGGCCGCGACAGCGATTTTATTGAAGCGCCCGACTATGAAGGGGCACTCAATGTCTATGGCTATTCGAAGCAGCAATTCGATAACTATGTCCGTCGCGTATGGGACGATGCGGCAGCTCATGGTGAAACACTGCCACCTATCACCGGCTTTCGCTACTTTAATGTGTATGGCCCACGCGAGCAGCACAAAGGCAGTATGGCCTCAGTGGCCTACCACCTTAACCAACAAATTTTAAACGGTGAAAATCCCAAACTTTTTGAAGGCAGTGATACCTTCAAGCGTGATTTTGTCTATGTCGGCGATGTTTGCGCAATGAATATCTGGTTCTGGCAGCAGCAAATCTCTGGGATTTTTAACTGTGGTACCGGCCGTGCTGAGCCATTCAGCGCTGTTGCCAATGCAGTGATCGCATTTCACGGCAAAGGTGAAATTGAAGAAATTCCATTTCCTGCCCACCTGAAAGGCCGTTACCAAACCTACACGCAAGCCGATCTCACCAAGGTTCGAGAAGCAGGCTACACCGCAACATTTAAAACCGTTGCTGAAGGTGTTGCCGCGTACTTGGCCGAAATTAATCGCTAATAACAATAGTTCGCCCCAGTGAGGCTGGGGCGTGAGAAAGAGCAATGACAAAACAGCGACACGATTACGACGCGCATGCTTACAACCCAGAATTTTCGCGGGCCTATCTGGCGCCAAAATACTGGGGCACATGGCTGATGCTTTTGGTTGCCCTTCCCGTTTGTTTACTCACTCCGGCTAAGGCGAAGTATCGCTTTTCTCGCTGGGTCGCCAACAAACTGGTAGCAAAGAAAAAAGGTACCATTTTGAATGCATGGCTTAACCTCGAAGCCTGCTTTCCTGACAAATCCGCCGAGGCACGTCAGGCGATTTTGGTAGAAACCTTAACCACGGCTGGGGCCTTTTTGCTTAGCTTTCCGCTGATCACCTTGCGAAGCCGCCATTGGTTTCAACACCACTGTGACGTCGCGGGCATGGAGAACATCACTCGCCACACGGATAATGACGAAGCGGTGATCCTGTTTGTGCCCCACACATGGGCCATTGATGCCGCAGCCATTCTGTTTGCTTCTCAAGGACTGCCGGTGGCGGCCTTTTCTAAACGACAAAAGAATCGCCTGCTGGATTGGCTGATGCATCGCCAACGCGTGCAATACGGCGGGAACTGCTACGAACGTGAGGCCGGTATTAAACCCTTTATTCGCGCCGTTAAACGCGGATTTCTAGGTTACTACTTGCCCGATGAAGATATGCGTGATGAAAGCAGCGAATTCGTGCCGTTTTTTGCCACCACCAAAGCCACCTTGCCAAGCTTGGGCAAGCTAAGCAAAGTGACCCGTTCCCATATTGTCCCGGTATTGTCCGGCTTTAATGCCCAAACAGGGCGATTTAACATCACCGTTTATCCCGCATTCAACGACTTTCCAACCGGTGAAAGTCAGACAGATGCACGCGCTATGAATGCGCAAATCGAGACAATGCTAGAAGGACAGCTAGACCAATATATGTGGATTCTTCAGCTTCTCCGGACCCGAGAAGATGGCCGCAACATTTATCAAGAAGCAAAAAAGAAGGCGGCAGCATGATGAACATACTGGTCATTGGTCCATCTTGGGTAGGCGATATGGTGATGTCACAATCACTGTATAAAACTATTAAGCAACAGCACCCTAACGCCAAGATTGATGTGATGGCACCAGCGTGGTGTGCCCCAATTTTGGCACGCATGCCAGAGGTCAATCGCAGCATTGAGATGCCGCTCGGCCATGGCGAATTTGCGCTCGGTAAACGTCGCCAATTGGGTAAAGCACTCGCAAAGCACCACTATGATCACGCCTATGTGTTGCCTAATTCGGCCAAATCGGCACTGATCCCTTGGTTTGCCAATATTCCAGTGCGCACAGGCTGGAAAGGTGAAATGCGGTATGGCTTGCTGAATGACTTACGCCCCAACAAGAAAGCCTTTCAGTACATGGTTGAGCGCTATGTCGCATTGGCTCACCCTCGAGCTGAGATGCAAAGCTCGGCCTCACTCGGCGGTCTTGAAGGCCTGCCAAAACCTGAGTTAACCATTGACCCTGACGCACAAGCGGCCGTGGTCAAAAAACTGGGGCTGAATCAAGATAAGCCCGTGCTTGGTTTATGCCCAGGGGCCGAATTTGGCCCAGCGAAAAAGTGGCCCGAGCGCCACTATGCCGCGGTCGCACAAGCGATGATTGCACAAGGCTACCAAGTGTGGCTATTCGGCTCGGCAAAAGACGTTGAAACCTGTGAAAACATTGCCGCACTGTCTGGCCAGCAAGATGACATGTATGTGTTAGCGGGAAAAACCAGCCTGATTGAAGCCGTTGACTTACTCGGCGCCTGCCAAACTGTGGTCAGCAACGACTCGGGCTTAATGCATATCGCTGCCGCGGTAAATTGTCATGTGATTGCAGTATACGGCTCCACATCCCCGGAATACACGCCCCCATTAACCCATAAAGTCGATATTATTCACACCGATATCGACTGTCGCCCATGCTTTAAACGCGAATGTCCGTTAGGGCATTTAAAATGTTTAAACGATTTGGACCCACGCCAGGTAATTGATCTAGTGGCAAGGACAGGGAAGCCATCATGACCAAAACAACTAATACTCTTGCCGTCGCACTGATTGTAAAAAACGAGGCACACAATCTCGAGCCGTGTCTACAGTCCGTAGAGGGATGGGTCGATGAGATCATCATTCTTGATTCTGGCAGCACCGATCAGACGCTCGATATTGCCAAACAATATACAGACAAAGTTTATATTGAATCAGATTGGCAAGGTTTTGGTAAGCAGCGACAGCGCGCACAAGCATATGTGGAAAGTGATTTTGTCTTGTGGCTAGATGCTGATGAACAAGTCACACCTGAATTAAAAGAAAGCATCTTAAGTGCCATTAATAGCCAACAAACGAACACAGTTTATTATGTGAACCGACTATCCCGTGCATTTGGCAAGGAAATAAAACACTCTGGTTGGCACCCTGATTGGATCTGTCGTCTCTATAAAACATCTGAGGCTCAGTATTCTGACTCGCTAGTCCATGAACATGTTTTAGTACCCAGTACACATCAAAAAGTCTATTTAGATGGTGTATTAAAGCATAATACATTTCATTATCTTCATGAGTACACCGCGAAGACTAACCAGTACATAAAGCTTTGGAGTGATCAGAGGGAAGGTAAAAAGTCGTCGAGTGTATTAAAAGCTATTAGCCATGCACTATTTCGATTCATAAAAATGTATATATTAAAAAAAGGCTTTTTAGATGGTCGACATGGGCTTGTCCTCGCACTACTCAGTGCTAATGTCGTCTTCACACGCTATGCCGATTTGTGGTTGAGAGACTATGTTAAGAGGCAATCTTGATATGCACATTTGCCATGTCAATCTTGCATCTGGGTTTAGCGGCGGTGAGCGACAAACACTCACACTGATCAAACAACAGCTCGCAATGGGTTATCAACTCACTGTGGTCGCTAACCCCAAAAGCCCGTTTGCTGATGAAATTCGCGCACTTGAACAGTGCCAATTAGTGCTTTGTAAGCATTATACTCGCTCGCATCAGCGCTCAATCACCGCTGACTGCGATGTGGTACATGTTCATGAAGGCCGAGCCATCTATTGGGCGCTGCTCCAGCGCTTGATACATGGCGTACCCTATATCGTCACACGACGCATTGATAATCCCCTAAAGCGTAAATGGCTATCTCAACTTGCCTATACTCGTGCAAGTACGTTGGTCGGGCTCAGTTCGGAGATTGTCCGCCAGATAACTCGGCGCCATCCTCAAGCGAATGTCGCAACCATTCCTAGCTCTCCGGTTCAGTATCCGGTTTCAGACGCGGACGTCGACGCGATTAAGGCGCAGTTTGCTAATAAGTTTTTGGTCATTCAAGCCGCGAATATGTACGCTCACAAAGGCTTTGATGTCACGATTGGCGCCGCCAAGGCGCTCGAGAAGCATGCTCCTCAGGTTCACATCTGCTTACTAGGCGACGGTAAAGCGCGCGCTGAGCTCGAAAAACAGGCACAAGGCCTTGGCAACATTAGCTTTATGGGTAAACAAAGCGCAATGGGGAACTGGTTCGCAGCCGCCGATTTGCTGGTTCATCCTTCGTATAGTGAAGGGCTAGGCTCTGTGATCCTCGAAGCGATGGCCACAGGCTTGCCGGCAGTTGGTACGAAGGCAGGCGGGATCCCTGATATTATTAATCACGAGACTAATGGCTATCTGATCCCGTCTGGTGATGCTGCATCACTTGCTCACTATATTGAAACCCTATCTCAAACACCTGAGTTGTTAGAATGTATGGCCCGAGAAGCATTAAATACAGCCAAAAAATTTGATATCTCAATATGCGCACAAAAGTATCAAGATATTTACCAGCACGTCATCCATGAAAAACTATAGCTTGTCTAAACCATTGTTTGCCCAGAATGCTTTATTTTTCACGGTTTCTTGAAAGATCTCCTGATTGATAGATGGCCTTTTAAGCTCTTGGTGATAAAGGTGCAGTAATGCTGCACCAAATTTTAGTGCTTTTGTTTTTATACCAACGCCATTCAAACGAAATTCAATATCTGTATCTTCACCCACTGCAGGCGCTTCATAGTTCATATCAAATCCGTTGATTTTTTTGAAATCGTCTTTAAACAAAGAAAAATTACAACCGATAATAGACTTTTCTAAACGCCTTTTTAACATTAGATTTCTGAGAAACTTTATATGAATACCATTTTCAATGTGTTTACCGGTAACGTCTGTATCATAACCTAACAGATTAAACCACAAATAACGGAACATCATTGGAATAAAATAAACATGACTAAATGTTGACTTCTCTGGAGAAGAATATAATTTTTGAGTGTATTTTTCAGACAGCTCGACACGGCGCCCACAAACGACCACCCCTTTTTCTGCAGCATAAAGATGATCTTGCACAAAACCAGCTTGAGGTACACAATCGCCATCGATAAAAATTAAATAATCCGTTTTAGACGCAGCGATCGATTTATTCAAAATTCGATTTTTTCTAAACCCTTTATCTTCATGCCACACATGTAACACGCGAAAAGGGAGTAATTTAATATAGTCTTTTAACCATGAAGTGATATCATCAGATGATCCATCATCGGCAACAATCACATCAAAGTTATAGGTTTTCTCTTCTTTGAGTGATTGGAAAATCATACACAATGCCTTTTTATTATTGTAAAAAGAAATAATGACTGTTGCTTTTCTATCGTCCATAATATTTTTAAATCATTTGGAAGGTGTTAATTTGTTTCGTAGTATAACAATTATGTATAAGGTTTGGGACTGATTCGTGCGCTGGCTATACACCTTTATCCTGACTCTTGTGGCCCCATTATTATTAGTGGGCCTATATCGAAAGCGTCCCGGGAAACCGGCCGTCGGTGCGCGATGGCGGGAGCACTTTGGCCGTACGCCAGCTGTTGAGGGGCAGCCGATTTGGCTGCATGCGGTTTCTGTGGGCGAAGTGCTCGCCGCGAAACCCGTAATTGCCGCGTTGCAGCAGGCCTATCCATCCATTCCTTTGCTCGTCACCACCACGACCCCAACCGGCGCAGAGCAGGCAGAGAAGATAGAAGGCATTATCCATCGCTATATGCCAGTCGATTTTAACTTCGCTGTCCGTGGTTTTTTGCGCGCAGTAAAACCCCGCCTGTGCGTGATTATGGAAACCGAGCTGTGGCCAAACACCCTCGTTAACGTCCATCAAGCCGGTGTGCCTATCGTGGTCATCAATGCGCGCTTGTCCGAGAAAGCGTGCCGCGGCTATAAACGAATCGCACCGCTATTTCGTACCATGAGCCAAAATATCGATGTAATTTTATGTCAGCACGACAGCGATAAGGCCCGTTTTGCCGAATTGGGGGTTGCTGACAATAAGCTGGCGACGGTCGGCTCGGTCAAATTTGATATTAAAGCTACGGACCCACATCTGGGCCAATCACTGATTGATGACATTGGAGCGCGTCCATGCTGGGTCGCCGCCAGTACGCATGAGGGCGAAGATGCCATCATGCTCGACGCCCATGCTGCCTTGCTCCGTGATTATCCCGATGCCTTGTTAATTTTGGTTCCCCGTCATCCGGAGCGGTTTGATGGCGTAGAAGCGCAGATCCACACCCACGGACTCAGCGTCCAGCGCCGTACGAGTGACGCGCCAATCGCCCTATCCTCGCAAGTCTATTTAGGGGATACCATGGGAGAAATGATGACATATCTGGCTGCTGCGAACGTGGTTGTCATGGCGGGTAGCTTTCTCGGCCCTAAAGTCGGTGGGCATAACTTGCTCGAGCCTGCCGCGCTCGCGAAGCCACAATTAACGGGACCCAGCTACTACAATTTCCAAGTGATTGGTGACACCTTGATTGAAGCGGGCGCCTTGCAAGTATGCAACGACAGCCGCGATATTGCCGCGAAGATCGGTGCCTTTTTCTCGTCGCCACCACTGGGCGCGCAAGCAGGACAAGCCGGATTACAGGTTGTTGAGCAAAACCGAGGGGCAGTCGAGCGCACCTTGCAAGCACTGGCGCCTTGGTTAAATCGCTAACCCCTATTTGCGAATCTTGTTATAGCCTTTTAGCACGGCGGCCCAATCTTCGGGCTGCCAATGGATTTGACGTTTTTCCTTCTCTTTTTTAAACGAGCGATGCAAACGCGCTAAGTTGTCTTCTTTCCATTGTTCACCATCACGCTGCTGGCATTTGTCGAAATCAATTAACCACAACTTGCCTTTCTTATCGCGAAGAATGTTGTGAATATTGAGGTCAGTGTGACAAACACCGGCATCGTGAAGCCGTCGAACGAGTCGTCCGATGGATCGATAATCATGAGCCAATAGTGCATGTTCACAGAGAATAGCCACAAGATCGCGCGCGCCTGGCACTTTTTCAACCAGAATATCTGCCCGATACGTGCGCCCAGATTTGACCGCGCGCGCCGCAACCGGTCGAGGCACTGGCAACTTTTTCGCCCGCAAATAGGCGAGTAACGTCAGCTCCGCCCCGCAACGGGTTGTCTCCCAACCGGTGAACCAGTACTGATCTTTTACCAGCTTACCGAACAAACCGCCCCGATAATAATGGCGCAATGCCATTTCCATCTTAGGACCACGCACAAAAAACGTCGTACCGCGTCCTTTTGCTGAACCCGTCACCGCGGCTTGCTGATGCCAATAGTGAATATCGAAATAGTGGCGTGGATCCCCTTCCACCAACTCAGGGTCAAACCAAATACATTCGTTGTCGCGCTGTTCTACTTCTATACTCACTGTTTTTCCTATCTTGCGGTCTCTGCAGCGCCTATCAGTGTAACGTGCCTATTTTCAGATTCACAGACGCGCCACGATGAAGAACAATGCGTCTCGATGCATGATTTGATAACCTCTGCCCAGATAACACATCAAAAGGACAACCCTGTGACCAAGAAACAACTGACCCGTGTGATTTACCCGGGCACGTTTGACCCCATCACTAATGGCCATCTTGATTTAGTCGAACGCGCTGCAAGCATGTTCGATGAGGTCATCGTCGGTATTGCCGCAAGCCCCAGTAAAAAACCCCTGTTTGACCTGGACGAACGCGTCGCCTTAACCCAAGCGGTAACCAGTCATTTGCCCAATGTCTCTGTGGTCGGTTTTTCTGGACTACTGGTGAATTTTGCCAAGCAATACCAAGCCAACATTTTGGTACGCGGTCTACGTGCTGTCTCTGATTTCGAGTACGAGTTCCAACTGGCTAACATGAATCGCCGTTTGATGCCTGAGCTTGAAAGCGTGTTTCTCACCCCATCCGAAGAGCACTCGTTTATCTCATCGACCTTGGTCAAAGAAGTGGCACTGCACGGCGGCGACACCAGTGAGTTTGTACACCCTGATGTCTTAACCGCACTTTGCAATAAGCTTCACGTCAATACGCCATCATAGTGGCTGGCAATGCGGGCAGAATACCGTTGCCCGCTGCCCAATCACCACACGCTCTAATACCGTCTCGCATTGCGGGCAAGGTTCGCCGGCTTTGCCGTACACCCGAAGCTCCTGAGCAAAATAACCGGCTTTGCCATCTGCATTGGTAAAGTCTTTTAAGGTCGTCCCCCCTTGGGCAATCGCCGCCGCGAGCACGGTTTTTATCTCATCGACAAGACACGCTGCTTCTGAGTGCGTCAGGCTCCCTGCTGGGCGTTTGGGGTGGATCCCTGCACAAAAAAGAGATTCATTGGCATAGATATTCCCCACGCYAACGACCACCGCGTTATCCATAATGAAGGATTTCATCGCCAGTTTTTTACCCTTCGCACGCGTCAGTAAATAATCAGCGTTAAAAGCGTCACTTAATGGCTCAGGGCCAAGCTTACTCAGCACTTGATGCATTGTATCCTGCGCTTGCCACAGCCAAGCACCAAATCGTCTTGGGTCGTGATAGCGGATCATCATATTGTTGCTGAGAATGACATCCACATGGTCATGCTTTTCTGGGGCTAAGCTGGCGGGTAATACCCGTAAACTGCCCGACATCCCAAGATGCACAAGCGCCGCCCCTAGATCGCACTCGAGCAACAAATATTTGGCACGACGTGTTATCCGGCGAATCACTTGACCTTGGAGCAATTGCAATTCATCAGGCACCAGCCAGCGCAGCTGTGGTTGGCGAACAATAATTTGGGTGACGGTCTGACCTTCAACATAGGGAGTGATCCCCATGCGACTGACTTCGACTTCAGGTAATTCAGGCATGATAAGGACTTTTACTTACGACTTAGTCAACGGAAAAAGGTAACGGCTATCAACAGACACCGCCAGCCATTGGCCTTGCTCATTTTGCATTAACCAAAATTGCGGCTGCTGATAATAAGTAATACGGATAGGTTCTTGATCAGGACTACGCAGCAGCTCAAGCGTCCGCGGTGCGGTTAGTTGCGGCCGCAGCGATTGCAAGGTAGCGTCATTCACTTGTGTCCCTTWCAGTCCCAGCCAACGCTGAGCCAGCTCCGTGGGGCTAATCAATAACGGCTTGTCGGTTTGCCAACCATCGAGCGTTCGCGTCAAGGTTAAGTGCGAGAAGCGCAGCGCGAGCACCTCACTGCGTGACGTCACCAAGGCAATCACACCGTCAGGCATATCTCGGGCGTGGCGTTGGTGGCGCAGGTAGTCAGGCAATAGCATCAAACCGAAAAAGATCACCACGGAAAAAATGAGGATGTTGTTCCACGTTTTTCGTTTTAGCTTCATGAGACACCGCCACTGGATACCCGACTTTGTTAATCAGCAGTATATACACAAATGAGGCTGGCGTTGATAGCTAAGCAACCGGATGGCCCAKCCAGGAAAAATAGATATAAAAAAACCCAGCCTAGGCTGGGTCTTTCTCGAAACTTTCAACCAATTACTTGATTTTGGCTTCTTTATACATAACGTGCTTGCGAACTACGGGATCAAATTTTTTGATCTCGAACTTGCTTGGCATGTTACGTTTGTTCTTATCTGTGGTGTAGAAGTGACCAGTACCAGCAGAGGATACTAGACGAATCTTCTCGCGAATGCCTTTAGCCATTCTCTAAGTCCTCTTATACTTTCTCACCGCGGGCACGCATTTCTGCTAGTACAGAATCGATACCTTTTTTGTCGATGATGCGCATACCTTTAGTAGATAGACGCAGTTTAACGAAGCGTTTTTCGCTTTCTACCCAGAAACGATGAGTTTGCAGGTTCGGCAGAAAACGACGCTTGGTGGCGTTATTAGCGTGAGAGCGGTTGTTACCAACTACAGGACGCTTGCCAGTTACTTGGCATACTCGTGACATGAAAGTCTCTCCAAAATCGTTTCAGCTCGATATCAACCTTGTCCGCCAGTCCTGCAAATTCAAGGTCAGGCTCAAGGTCAAGGCTATCAAAGGTGGCGCATTATACTAACTGAATTCACATTGCTCAAGTCCCGAGCAGATCCTTTTGCGCTCTTTTTGATCGTTTTTTTCGCCAAAGGCGATCCTCAAAGGGATAACAACCAACCTCGTTCGGCGAAGGATACCACTTCTCCGTCCCCAACCACCAGATGATCAAGCACACGAATGTCGACTAATCCCAACGCTTGAACGATTCTTTCGGTGATTTGGCGGTCGGCCTGACTCGGCTCTGCCACACCCGAAGGGTGATTGTGGGCCAATATCAGCGCCGACGCATGTAATTCGAGTGCGCGGCGCACAATTTCACGCGGATACACACTCGCCGCATTGTGAGTGCCCTCAAAAAGTTGCTCATCGGCAATGACACGGTGTTGATTGTCGAGAAATAACACATAAAACGCTTCGCGGGGCCGGTCTCGAAGCAGCGTCGACAAATAACGGCGGGTATGATCAGGGCTGGTCAGTGCATCGGTTTTACTTAACGTTTCTTTTAAATAACGGCGACTAAGCTCCAATACCGCCTGAAGCTGGGCATATTTCGCGCTTCCTAGCCCTTTGTGCTGACAAAACGCAGCTTGGTTAGCACCCATCAGCGCACGCAGCGAACCAAAGTCATTTAACAGGTAGTCGGCCAGCTCGACCGCACTCATCCCCGTCACCCCAGTTCGCAAAAAAATCGCCAGTAACTCCGCATCAGACAGGCTTTGTGCCCCTCTACTCAGCAAACGCTCTCGTGGGCGGCAATCTTGCGGCATGGTTTTTAAGCTCATGATCGTTCTCCCTTTGCTGAGCCAGTCGTCGGCTACGACAAAGCCGATAGTAGGGAGAGGACGCCGCCTTGATACAAGCGCATCATGGCAAGGTTGCGTTACAGTCGCCTATTTTTATTCCCCGTTGCGTGTGCTTTTCAGCAGACATCAGCCCATATCACAGCCAACCTGGCTCACACCGTGCGAGGATTCATGCGCTTGAACAAGCTTTTTACGCTAAGGATTATGGTATGGTTGCGCCATTCACTGACAACGATATCACGCATTATGGCCAGTTCTTCACAACAGCCAGCCCAGACGCTGGCAGGAAAACGTATACTGCTCGGTATGGGCGGCGGCATTGCCGCGTATAAATGTGCCGACCTCACTCGACGTCTTATTGAACGTGGGGCGACGGTCAAGGTGGTGATGACTCGCGCAGCAAAAGAATTCATCACCCCGCTGACCATGCAAGCCGTTTCCGGTCACCCGGTATCAGATAGCTTACTTGACCCCGCCGCTGAAGCGTCGATGGGCCACATTGAATTAGCCAAGTGGGCAGATTTAGTCTTGCTCGCCCCCGCGACCGCTGACTTAATTGCACGCGTCCATGCTGGCATGGGCAATGATCTGCTCACCACGGTGTGTCTCGCCACCGATGCGCCGATTGCGATTGCACCCGCAATGAATCAGCAGATGTATCGTGCAGCTGTCACGCAAGCCAATATCGCTGCATTGAGTGCGCGCGGTTGTCTGATTTGGGGGCCCGACAGTGGCGCACAAGCCTGTGGCGATGTCGGCCCGGGGCGCATGCTAGAGCCGATGGCGTTAGTGGCAGAATGTGAACACTGGGCCGGTCCCACCCCTTTGGCTGGCAAGCACATCATGATCACCGCCGGACCAACCCGAGAAGCACTCGACCCGGTGCGCTATCTTTCCAACCATAGCTCGGGAAAAATGGGCTATGCGCTCGCAGAAGCCGCCCGTGCACTGGGGGCTACCGTGACCCTAGTGAGTGGCCCAGTCGCACTACCAACGCCCACCGGCGTACACCGTGTGGATGTGACCAGTGCACAACAAATGTATGAAGCCGTCCATGCCAGCATTGCCTCACAAGACATTTTTATTGGCTGTGCGGCCGTGGCGGATTATCGTCCCCAAACCGTTGCCGAGCAAAAGCTGAAAAAACAGGCCGATAAAGATGCAATGACAGTCACCATGGTGAAAAACCCTGACATTATCGCCTCGGTAGCTGCGCTGTCGGATACACGACCTTTTACCGTTGGTTTTGCGGCAGAAACACAGGATATCGAGACCTATGCACGCGATAAGCTTGCACGTAAAGGGCTCGACATGATTTGTGCTAACGATGTCTCGCTTTCAGACCAAGGGTTTAATAGCGATCACAACGCCTTACACCTTTTCTGGCCGAACGGTGATCTCGCACTACCGTTAACAGAGAAAGCACACTTGGCGCGCGCTGTAATGACGCATATCGCCAACCGTTATCACAAGGCGGATACCAAAGCGTAACGTAAAAAAACGCCGTTACATCAAGTGTAAAAGCGTGCGCCAAGGCCACGCTTTTTGCTTTTAATACAGGCACCTCACCGCTAAGATAAAGGGCATGACTAACACGCTTGGTGGCACCTCGTCCTGATGCTTCCTTTACCGCCCGCCAACGTGAGAATAAAAGACAAAGGAATCGCATGAATGGCAGCCCCGAAAAAAAATAATCGCCGCGAAGAGATCCTCCAAGCGCTCGCGCAAATGCTGGAATCCACGCAAGGCAGCCAGCGCATCACGACCGCCAAATTGGCCGCCCAAGTTGGCGTCTCCGAGGCGGCACTCTATCGCCACTTTCCCAGCAAAGCACGCATGTTTGAGGGCTTAATTGAGTTTATTGAGGACTCATTACTGTCCCGCATCAACCTGATTATTGATGAAGAGAAAGACACCTTAGTGCGTCTTAAGCTCATTCTGCAGTTGCTGCTTGGATTTGGTGAGCGCAACCCAGGGCTGACGCGTATCATGACAGGCCATGCGTTGATGTTCGAGCAAGACCGCTTACAAGGTCGCATCAACCAATTGTTTGAGCGCGTTGAAGCGCAACTCAAGCAAGTACTGCGGGAAAGACGTTTACGAGAAGGGAAAGGCTTTCCGCTCGATGAAGCGGTGCTCGCGAGCCAACTAATTGGCCAAGTTGAAGGCAGTTTGTGCCGTTATGTACGCTCCTCTTTCAAACAACTGCCTACCGCCAACTTTGAACAGTACTGGCAATTGCTCACCAGTCAGCTGCAATAAGCCATGTAAGCAATCAGGCGCGCCGTGGCGCGCCCAGTAAAGATTAAATACCATACTCTGCTTGATAGGCTTTGACCGCCGCCAGCTGCGCCGGATCAGCCTCGCTTTGCTCCAGATAGGTCACTAAGTCACTCAAACTAATGATAGAGACAACGCGGCAGGCAAAGTCACGCTCCACTTCTTGAATCGCAGACAGCTCTCCTTGGCCCCGTTCTTGGCGGTCAATCGCCACCAAAACACCGGCAAGTTGCGCACCTTGCGCCTGGATCAGCGCCATAGATTCACGAATAGCAGTACCTGCCGTGATCACATCATCCACCAACATCACGCGACCTGCGAGCGCACTCCCCACTAACTGGCCGCCCTCGCCATGATCTTTTGCCTCTTTGCGGTTAAAACAGTAAGGCGTATCCACATCATGATGATCGGCAAGCGCGACCGCGGTGGTGGTTGCAATCGGGATCCCCTTGTACGCAGGGCCAAATAGCACATCGTAATCAATCCCAGCATCCATTAATGCAGCGGCATAAAAACGACCCAATTTTGCTAAATCACGTCCGGTATTAAACAAACCTGCATTAAAGAAATACGGGCTCTTACGGCCGGATTTCAGGGTGAATTCACCAAACTTTAAAACCTGCTTTTCAAGGGCAAACTCAATAAACTGGCGCTGGTAGGCTTTCATTCCATCCTCTCACTATTAAAACGGTTGTGACGCTTATGTCACGGGCTCCATCCTGTTCTCAGGGCAAAAAAATAGCCCCCAATGTGGGAGCTACTCAATTTGTTATGCGTCGGCTAACGCCGATTTTTGGGCAACGACAATGTCATCAATGCCCTTCTTGGCCAGTACCAACATGGCATTGAGCTCATCGGGAGTAAATGGCTCTGCCTCAGCGGTACCTTGTACCTCAATCATACGGCCATCTTCGAGCATCACCACATTCATGTCGGTGTCTGCCGCGGAGTCTTCGACGTATTCCAGATCGCAAATTGGCGTTTGCTGATAAATACCTACCGACACCGCTGCGACGTGACCTTTCATAGGGTTCGCGGCAAGTTTGCCATCACGCACCATGGCATTGAGTGCGTCAGCCAGAGCAACGCTCGCTCCCGAGATAGATGCAGTACGCGTGCCGCCGTCGGCCTGAATCACATCACAATCGACTGTAATGGTGTACTCACCCAGCGCGGTTAAATCAACCGCTGCACGCAGGCTGCGCGCGATCAGACGCTGAATTTCCATCGTGCGGCCACCTTGTTTACCGGTCGACGCTTCTCGACGGTTACGCGTATGCGTGGCACGTGGCAACATACCATATTCTGCCGTCACCCAGCCTTGGCCCTTGCCTTTTAAAAAGCGTGGCACACCCTCTTCGACAGTGGCGTTACAAATGACTTTTGTGTCGCCAAAGCAAACCAGCACAGAGCCTTCTGCGTGGGCAGTAAAACCGCGGGTAAAGCTAACGGGACGAATTTGGTCGAGCGCTCTTCCACTTGGACGCATGCAAGTAACCTTTTGGGCAGATGAAATTTGCCCGCGATTATACGTGTTTCTTGCCACGCTTGCGATCCCTGTCGGCACATCTTGCCAACACAGCTGACGCATTGCAGGTGGATGCGTATAATCAAGCCATTCACTCTTTGCACACACAAGCAGGTACCAATGATCCACAGCATGACCGCCTACGCGCGACACGAAATCAAGGGCGATTGGGGCAACGCCGTTTGGGAAATTCGTTCCGTCAACCAGCGTTATCTCGAAACCTACATTCGCATGCCCGAGCAATTGCGCAGCCTTGAGCCCGTCGTGCGTGAGCGCTTCCGCAAGCGCCTTGCGCGCGGCAAAGTGGAATGCAACTTACGCTTTGATACCTCGCAAGCCAATCAAGACAAGCTCACCATTAACGAAGCCTTGGCCAAACAAGTAATTCACGCCGCCAAATGGGTGAAAGAAACCGCTGGGGAAGGCAACATCAATCCGTTCCAGGTCCTGAACTGGCCGGGGGTGATGGAAGCCCCTGAGCAAGATACCGACGAACTGCATCGCGCCCTATTGACTGGTCTCGATGAAGCACTCGACGCCTTTATCGCCGCGCGTGCGAGCGAAGGTGACAACATGAAGGCGCTGATTGAACAGCGATTAGATGCGATTAGCGCTGAAGTCATCAAAGTGCGCGAAAAGATGCCTACCGTGATTGAATGGCAGCGTGAACGCTTAACCACACGTTTGGAAGAAGCCAAAGTGGAGCTCGATCCAACTCGCATCGAGCAAGAAATGGTGATGCTGGCGCAAAAAGTAGACGTTGCAGAAGAGCTTGACCGCTTGGACTCACACGTTTCAGAGGCGCGAAAAATCCTCAAAAAAGGCGGCGCCTGCGGCCGACGCTTGGACTTTATGATGCAAGAGTTCAACCGCGAAGCCAACACCCTCGCCTCCAAATCAATCAGCACCGAAATCACCGCCTCCGGCGTCGAGCTCAAAGTGCTTATCGAGCAAATGCGCGAGCAGATCCAGAATATTGAGTAATCACTAGCAATTCTCAGCACTGACATTCAGACAGATAGAGATAGCTCGAGCGCGATATATTGAGCTGCCTCTATCTGCTTACCCTATATTCGCTCAGCCATTTTTTGCCCTACATTTGAGGCTCGTGGCGACAAAAGACACGCATCGGTCTCTAGCCTACCGCCAGCTTCGCCGCTTGCTGCCACATAAAGTTTGGCATCGGAGTGGCTAGCTCCCACGTAATATCCATCGGCTGAGATCCAGTGTGCGAGATATAATTCACTTCGCCAAAGTTCACAAATCCCATGGTACGCCCGTATTCATCCTTGGTTTGCTCACGTACAAACAAAAACAGGCGCTTCCCTATTTTTTGATGTTGAATGTAATCTTTGCCTCGGCCTTTATCAGGACGCGAGCTGTTTTGCGATTGCCAGTGAAAGCGTGACGCATTAATCGCATAATCGTGGTACATGGTTGTCGGGGAAAATTGCTTTTCATTTTTATCCAAGGTGACAAATAGCAACTCAATATTTTGATCTTTAAGCGCATAGAGCCCCTCTCGTGCAGGTGGCTGCCGCTCAAAGATGGTAGCGCCAAAGCCAACTAGAATTTGCTCACGTGAATATCGCGCATGAAGCCGCAATGGCACATCAGGCAAATCGTCCATCCTCAACTGCTCGTGCTTGGTTTGTGACAGTTTCCAATCCAACACGTCCATTAATTCTGTTTTGATGCCCAGCCGCCTTAGCGCGGCAAAGCTTTGCGCAATGGATGAAAAGCCAAGTGCTGGCCCTGTTTGTTGCCAAACATCATAATGGCACATGAGTCGATGCCGTTCGCTACCCGTATCAGGCGCAAAGTCTGTTTGGCAAAGCTGCTGTAAAAACTGTAGATACGCATGATCATCAGTGGTTAAAATCCGCTGAAATATCGCTTTCTTGATTGTTTTAAGTGCACTTTCATCAACAGGAGAATCATTAACCTGTAGTTCTGCTTTGAACACCAATTCTGACCAACAGCCCCGCTTGTATAGTTCGTTCAAATCAATATGCGGATACAAGGTTAGGAAGTTCGCTAGCGTCAGCGGCAGGTGGGTGTGTTGAGGATATTGCCGAACCATTGCCACTAAGCGCCTTAGCGTTAACGACGCTTTGCGGATGTTATCCAAGACCATTTCTTGGGTGCGCTTAGTAAGCTCAATACGACAACCCAAAGGCGCATGTGGGAAGCCTTGTTCAATCTCATGGT
>NZ_MUFL01000150.1:0-3158 GCF_001995355.1 Salinivibrio sp. PR919
TGAGTCATCCCTAGAGCTTCGAGCTCTCTAAAGGGTTGTCGTAGACTACGACGTTGATAGGCAGGGTGTGTAAGCGCTGTGAGGCGTTGAGCTAACCTGTACTAATTGCCCGTGAGGCTTAACCATACAACACCCAAGAGGTTTTGGGTTGGACTYGAAATAAAGCCAGTTGATTGTGGCGAGAACGAACAGCTTTCTAGATTGATGGTTTTCACTTTTTAAAAAAGTGAAGACAAAACAAAATTTTGCTTGGCGACCATAGCGCTTTGGACCCACCTGACTCCATGCCGAACTCAGTAGTGAAACGAAGCAGCGCCGATGGTAGTGTGGGGTCTCCCCATGTGAGAGTAGGACATCGCCAGGCTTTCATTGCTTATCTTGTTGATAGCTCGATGCTTTTGATATCTGCGATGCTCATGTATTGGCATACACTGCGCGTCTCGATTCAACATCCTCATCGCATCAAACAAGATAATCTAATTAGAGCTTAATGTTGGGCTTTAGTTAGCAAAAATTTAAGCATCAAAGCGGATGTCTGTAAGACTTTGATGAGAAGTGATTTAATTATCAAAGCAGATAAAAAGTAAGACTTTGGTAAAGCGTTTTCGCTGATATAGCTCAGTTGGTAGAGCGCACCCTTGGTAAGGGTGAGGTCGGCAGTTCAAATCTGCCTATCAGCACCAGTATTTTCTTGGCGGCCATAGCGTAACGGCACCACCTGAATCCATGCCGAACTCAGAAGTGAAACGTTGCTGCGCCGATGGTAGTGTGGGGTCTCCCCATGTGAGAGTAGGTCACTGCCAAGAGTTATTCATAAGCCCTCCGCATTTGCGGGGGGCTTTTTCGTTTCTACGTATTGTCCTTCCATACCGATTCCTTTCTATTCTAAATAGAGTATTACCCTTTCCCACTTGATTATTGCTTGAGCTCTATAATCGGCTGCGTTATGTTATTAGATATCTGGACGTCTAAACATCTCTAGGAGGCAGTGATGCCGATTAAAATTCCGGACCAACTTCCCGCGACCAATATTCTGCGGCGTGAAAATATCTTTGTGATGACAGAAACGCGCGCGGTAAGTCAAAACATCCGTCCGCTGAAAGTCCTGCTTCTAAACCTGATGCCAAAGAAAATCGAGACCGAAACGCAATTTATGCGTTTGCTCTCTAACAGCCCTTTGCAAGTGGATGTTGAGCTTTTACGGATAGATAACCGACCAAGCAAGAACACGCCGACCGAGCATCTTGATACCTTCTATCGCCAATTTGAGGCCGTGCGGGGGCGTAACTTCGATGGTTTGATTGTCACAGGCGCGCCACTCGGATTAGTGCAGTTTGAGGACGTGATTTACTGGGAGCATTTACAGGATGTGATGAATTGGGCACACCAACATGTCACCTCCACACTCTATATTTGTTGGGCAGCGCAAGCGGGCTTAAAGCTACTTTACGATTTGCCTAAGAAAACTCGCAAAGAAAAGCTATCAGGTGTTTATCGCCATCAGATAAATAGCGAGTTATCTAAGCATCCACTATTACGCGGTTTTGATGATAGTTTCTTAGCGCCTCATTCACGTTATGCAGACTTTTCTCCTCATTATCTGAATGAACATACCGATCTCGATATCTTAGCCACGTCCAATGAGGCGGGGACGTATCTGGCCGCGACGAAAGATAAACGCAATGTGTTTGTCACTGGGCACCCTGAGTATGATGCGCATACTTTGAATGACGAGTATCACCGCGATTTAGAGGAGGGGATGGAGCCGGTGATCCCCATTAACTATTACCCGGATGACGATCCTTCTCAGCCACCGTATGTGAGCTGGYGCAGTCACGGGCATCTGCTGTTTGCGAATTGGCTGAACTATTGTGTCTATCAGCAAACCCCCTTCGATTTGGATACATTTTCAGCGTCTAACTTTACGCTTGATGAATAAAAAAGGCGCCACCTGGCGCCTTTATGATAGACAAAGGCGCGGAGTTCATTGAAGGCGCTTGTCCATCTCGTCTTGAGCTGCGTTTGCTTTATCAACCATGCCGGTCATGGTTGAGCCTTGTACCAAAATAGAAAACACCACCACCGCGTAAGTCATCACCAAAATCAGCTCTCTGACATCGATTTGTTTTTCTGGGACCACAATAATGCCAGCTGGTACCGCCATGGCCATGGCCAAGGCGAGGCCTCCACGCAATCCTCCCCATGTGAGAATGCGCACAGCCCACGGGTTATATTCGCGAAAGCATCGGAAACCGAGATAGCAGGCTTTGACACTCAAATAGCGAGCCGCTAGCACTAAAGGCACTACACAACCCATTACAATCCAGTCCTCTTCATGAAAGGTGATTTGCAACAAGCTCAAGCCGATGAGCAAGAACAGTAAGCTGTTAAGAAATTCATCGACCAGTTCCCAGAAATGGTCGAGGTGATCTTCACTTTCTTTGGAAAAGCCAATAAAGCGGGTCCAGTTACCGATCATGATCCCGGAGACGACCATTGCCAGTGGACCGGAAACATGCAGCATATCGGCGAGCACATAGCCAGCACTGGGAATGGCTAAAGTGAGCAACAGCTCCATGGAGTGATCGTTAGTGGCACAAATCAAACGGTGAAAGGCATAGCCTAAAACTAGGCCGTAACATATGCCGCCAATCGCTTCTTGCGCAAACAGCGACAGGGTACCCGCCAAGGTTGGGTTTTGATGTCCGAATGCGAGGGTGAAAATAGTCACAAACACCACCAAGCCAAAACCATCGTTAAACAACGACTCGCCTTCGATTTGGGTGGTAATACGCATGGGGGCATGTAATTTTTTGACAATCGCAAGCACGGCAATGGGGTCCGTGGGTGAGATAAGGGCGCCGAAAAGTAAGCAGTAAATATAATCAAATTGTACCCCAATCAGTTGGAACACGCCCCACACACCGGATCCCACTAAAAACACGGAGAGCAGCGTCGCACCGAGTGCTAGGGTGGTGATTTCCCATTTTTGGTCTGAAAACGAAGGCAGTTTGACGCCCAGCCCTCCAGCAAAAAGTAGAAAGCCAAGCACGCCCTCAAGGAGAAACTCCTCAAAATGAATATCCCCTAAAGTTTGCGCGGCAATCGCCTTTAGAGGCAGGGCTTGATACTGACCGGCAATCACTATCCCTAAAGAC
>NZ_MUFL01000151.1:0-2813 GCF_001995355.1 Salinivibrio sp. PR919
CGCATCAGCGGTGAGGAAATCGTAACATGTAAGCCTTCGCTATCACTTTGGGGGGCGGACACACAGGCTGTGCCTTGGCTAAGCGGGCATTGATACCAATAATTGCTGGGCTGCCCGGAGGCGGTGCGGGCGGTATCGCTAATTTGCGCTTCGCTCAGCACTGATGGCGTCAACTGGTCACCACGCTTTTGCCATAGACTGGCAAAGCGGCCTGCGGCATTGGCGCCACGTTCACTGTCTAATTGGTAAAACTCATCCTCTTGGTCAAGTGCATTGGGCTTAAACACGACAAATGCTGCTTGCACGCTGTCGAAGTTCACAACAGAGCGACGGACGAGTTCATTAATCGAGCCGCGAAGCTCACCACTGTCAGTAAAATTTTGCTCCGCGTTATACTGTAAATACACCACGCTTTGGGCCAGCATTTGTGCGCGGTACACCGCCTCATCAAGCGAACGTTGAACATGGGTGGCTTGCACTTGTGCTTGGCTTGTCGCTAAGCGCTGTGCAGATTGTTTTAGGCTCTGCGTACTCGCAGTGCTAACGGTTTGGTGGAATTGCTGATTCACGTACGACGAAAAACTCAGCAGCGCTGCTGCTGTAATGGCGACACAGGCGCCAGCCACCAGCGTGACTTTCCATTGGATCGAAAGGGATTTCATGACAGCTCCTTGTCATTACAACGCACTCGCATAATGCCAGCGCTATTCTCATCCTTGAAACACTTGCAACTAAACCATAACAAAAAAGCGCAGGCGATAAACCTGCGCTTCCCATATTTTTGCTTTTTTACGGTAAGAACCCTAAATGACTTACCTGTCTTTCGGGTCTAACGCATCGCGTAAACCATCACCGACATAGTTAAAGCAAAACAGTGTCATTACCATAAAGGCCGCAGGGAAAAGCAATTGCCAAATCGCGAGTTCCATCGTTTGAGAACCCTCTTGCAACAACGCCCCCCAGCTAGTCATCGGCTCTTGCACCCCGAGTCCCAAGAAACTCAGGAATGATTCAAACAAAATCATATTGGGGACAAGCAAAGTCGAGTAAACCGCAACAATACCGAGCACGTTTGGCACGATATGGCGCGTAATAATATGGCGCGTACTAACCCCTGAAACGTGCGCGGCTTCGACGAACTCTTTACTGCGTAAGCTTAGGGTTTGACCACGCACAATACGCGCCATGTCTAGCCATGCAATACAGCCGATGGCAACGAAGATCAACACGATATTACGGCCAAAGAAGGTGACCAACACAATCACGAAGAACATGAATGGAATCGATTGGAGGATCTCGACCAAACGCATCATGACAGCATCGGTGCGGCCGCCAATAAAGCCAGATGTGGCACCATATAGCGTACCAATCAACACCGCGACGAGTGCCCCCATGACACCGACCATAATCGAAATGCGTCCGCCCATCATGGTGCGGGTAAACAAATCACGTCCTAGCGCATCGGTACCAAACCAATGCCCTTCCATACCAAATGATGGCGCGGCATGAATAGCATACCAATCGGTCGCATCGTAGGCATAGGCACTTAGATGCGGCCCAATAATCACACTAAGGCCAATCAAAAACAGGATGACCAAACTTGCCATCGCCGCGCGGTTACGTCGAAAACGCACCGCAGCATCTTGCCATAAGCTTCGACCCTTCACATCGACTTGTTCAGAGAAGCTCTCGAGGGCGTCAATATTTTCTTTTTTCGTCAGCATTATGTCACCCCTAGTAACGGATCTTAGGATCGATATACGCCAGCAGGATATCGACGATAGCGTTAAACAGAATGGTGAGCGTACCAATTAAGATGGTGCAGCCCAGTACCAGTGAATAGTCGCGGTTAAACGCTGCGTTCACGAATAACTTACCGATGCCAGGCAAACCAAAGATGGTTTCAATTACAACCGAACCGGTAATAATCCCCACAAACGCAGGCCCCATGTAGGAAACAACCGGTAGCATCGCCGGCTTAAGTGCATGTTTAACAATAATTTTGGGGTAACTCAGTCCTTTCGCGCGAGCGGTACGAATGAAGTTACTGTTCAAGGTTTCAATCATGCTGCCTCGAGTAACACGCGCAAATGTTGCCACGTAAAGCAGCGACATGCCTATCATGGGTAGGATCATGAATTGCCAGCCACCACCTTGCCAGCCACCAGCAGGAAGCCAACCGAGATTAATCGAGAAGATATAAATTAACACTGGAGCGAGAACAAATGATGGCATTACCACCCCAAGCATGGCTGTCGACATGATGGCATAGTCAATCCAGGTGTTTTGCTTGAGCGCCGCAATGGTGCCAATCGTGACCCCAAACACTAAAGTGAACAAAAACGCCAATGCGCCGATTTGGGCAGAGACTGGAAATGCCCCCGCGATCAGTTCGTTCACCGAAAAATCGATGTATTTAAATGAGGGCCCAAAGTCACCCTGTAAAATATTGCCAAGGTAGGTGGTGTATTGTTCGAACACCGGCTTATCCAAGCCATACTTAGCATTAATGTTGGCCATTACCTCTGGGGGTAACGGACGCTCACTTGAAAAAGGGTTGCCGGGCGCAAACCGCATTAAGAAAAAGGAAACAGTGATCAATACCAACAAAGTTGGAATGGCTTCCAAAATTCGCTTAGCGATAAATTTCAACATAGCTGTACCGTATCGTTTTGAGAATCACAGCGAGCGCTGTCTGAATAGACCTCACAGACAGCGACAGCCAGCCAAGGAAGCCGCCGATGGCGACTCCCTTAGTTAGCTGTGAGTCAGGGGTTTATTCCGCTTTAATGTAAAGATCTTTAGAGTAGATC
>NZ_MUFL01000152.1:0-2804 GCF_001995355.1 Salinivibrio sp. PR919
TCGAAGATGATTGCATGCTAGGGGAGTCCATGGTGGCGTCGCTGCAGCGTCACGGCTATACCGTTGATTGGTTGCAGCGAGGAGGTGGTGTGGATGCGTTGTTAAATACCGAAAGTTTTACCGCTATCATTCTAGACTTAACCTTGCCAGACACTGATGGGCTTCATGTGTTGCGTAAAATTCGCCGCAAACATAGCGATATCCCTGTGATGATTTTGACAGCACGCGATGACATTGATGACCGTGTGAAAGGGTTAGATGGTGGAGCCGATGACTACATGATCAAACCTTTTGCGCTCGAAGAGCTATTGGCACGTCTGCGCGTCATGATTCGGCGTATTTCCGGTTATGCCGATACCACGATGTCATGCCATGGCGTGACCTTGTCGATGGCAACGGGTGAAGTGGAGATGAAGGGTGCACCTATTCGGTTAACTCCTAACGAGTTCAAACTGTTATCCACACTGATGGCACATGCTGGCCGAGTAATGAGCAAAGATCAACTTCAACAAGCACTTCATGGTATGGATGAGGGAATTAGTCCGAATGCCATTGAAGTCCATATTCACAATTTACGCAAAAAAACGGGTGGAACCTTGATTCAAAACATTCGTGGGGTTGGGTATATCATTGAGAAATAAACAGCGCCCACATTCAATAAAACGCCATCTTACATTCAGCACTGTGTGTGTGGTGGGGGTGTTAATGTTTGTCTCTTGGCTGCTGGTGTATAGCGAAGCTCGTCATGAAATTAATGAAGTCTATGACGCGCGACTGGGGCAATCGGCAAAAACGTTGGCGCTGTCGGTAATGAGCTGGGGAGATCAGCCGCCAGATAACTTTACACAAAGCTATACCCATTGGTTAAACGCGATCACTGCCAACGCAAAAGATGACGATACGACCACACCATTTGGCCACCCCTACGAAGATAATTTGTTTTTTCAGTACCGCGTTAGCGATGCATTAGTTGCCAAAAGTCCGAACGCACCGGCGCAATGGATAGGGACATCGGACAACCCCGGATTTGATATGGTTACCGCAGCAGGTGAACAGTGGCGCACCTTCCTATTAGTATTCACACTGCCGGACAAACGGCAAGCGAGTCTGCTGGTGGCGGAAAAAGAGGCGATTCGCCAAGAGTTGATGACAGAAGTCTCGTTGACCATTGGCTTACCCCAGCTCCTATTGATCCCACTTTTAGCGGTTATTGTTGTGGTGTTAGTTAGCCGCGCATTTAGGCCGCTAGGTGAATTAAAAGAGACGATCGCTGCGCGCAGTGTTGATAATCTCGATCATATTCATGTCTCACAACCCACGGTTGAACTCTCACCACTCGTCAAGCAGATCAATTATTTGTTTTCTCAGTTGAATAATGCCTGGGTGCGTGAAAAGCGTTTGGTCAGCACTGCGGCACACGAGTTAAAAACCCCCCTCGCGGTACTGCGACTCAATGCAGAAAACGCCTTGTCTGCGACCACAGAAGCGGAACGTGATAATGACTTGACCAATATTCTGAATGGCATCGATCGAACTGATCGTGTTATCCAACAGTTGCTCATGCTTTCGCGGGTGGAGCAGCAAAAAAATACCGAAGTCACGCAGGTAGATATTGTTCCATTGTTGCGAGAACAAATTGCTGCGCTCGCACCGATGGCATTGACACAACAACAGTCAATAGAGCTTGAAGGGCAAGAGAGCCTGTGGGTCAAAGGCCATCCTGTGATGTTGTCAGTGTTATTTACTAACCTGATTGATAATGCCATTCGCTATGCAGGAAAAGGCGCATCTATCAGTGTGATCACCAGCCACTCAGCCAATACCGTCGTGGTGGAAGTGATTGATTCTGGCTACGCGATATCGGACGAAATTAAGAGCCGTATTTTTGATAAATTCTTCCGCGGTCATACCGAGAAAGGTGATGGGGCGGGGTTGGGAATGTCGATTGTCAAAGACATTGTGGAACAGCATCACGCGAGTATTATGATTCAAAGCCCGTACTTTTCTGACTATGGCAATGGTTTTACGGTGACTTTTCCAATGGTCTCTGAGCGCGGAAATACGTGAATTGAATTCGGGTAGTGCGAGTTTCACCCTAGCCAAGCTTGGTCCTTCTTTGTAATTGGCGCTTGGTTAGTGTTCGCGGGATGATACGGGGCTGACCAAAAAACAGGCGCGATCTGACCGCGCCTGTTTTACTAAGTTCTGACTGATTGAAATTACAAAGGCTCTCGCTTAGCCCCTCTTGATCCCATGCCAATACACAGGCCAATGGTGCGGTTCACCGAGGTTATTGATCACCGCCGCAATGGTTACCAGTGCGACACTGCCTGCGAGCACGGGCGTAAACAAATAATCGATGCCTACCACTTGAGTCCCTGCTAGCATGATTACCAGTGGATTTGCTCCTGCTGGTGGATGGACGGCACGGCAGGCTTGCATCAGCATAATCGCAAGGCCCACTGCTAGTGCGATCATCCAGCTTTCATTTCCCACGCCATACAGCATCGCCAATCCAACACTGGCGGTCAGTAAGTGACCCACAATCACATTTCTCGGTTGCGCGAGCGGCGACTGAGGGGCTGCAAATAAAATCACACAGGTTGCGCCAAAGGGAGCCATCAGCCATGGCACGCCAGTGGTTTGGTTCAGCACGGTTAAGGTAAGAATACCAAAAAATCCACCCAGCAAGCCTTTTGTCAGTTGAATCCAAGTTGGTTTAGGCGGTAACGCACCGCCACCTTTTAGTCGTTTCATGGTCGTTCCTTCAATGGTTGAGTGAAGTGTACCGATCTGTACACGTT
>NZ_MUFL01000153.1:0-2594 GCF_001995355.1 Salinivibrio sp. PR919
CTTGAAGAGTTGGACACAAACTGTGTCCACTCCCAATGACCGAGCAGCGTTACGGCAGCAATCACCGCAACAAACGCGGGAAAAGGTAAATAAAAGACAGCGGCGACCACCAAAGGGACTAACAAAGCCGCGGTTAATACACGTTGTTTGAGCAAACTGATTCCTCGTGGTTACTCTTGAAGAGTTGGACACAAACTGTGTCCACTCCCAATGACCGAGCAGCGTTACGGCAGCAATCACCGCAACAAACGCGGGAAAAGGTAAATAAAAGACAGCGGCGACCACCAAAGGGACTAACAAAGCCGCGGTTAATACACGTTGTTTGAGCAAACTGATTCCTCGTGGTTACTTATCAGTGGTTAGCTTGGCTTTGATTTGCTCGCCGGTACAGCCAAAACGTCGTTCACGATTAACATACCAAGCGACCGCATCGAACAGACTTTGCTCGTTGAAATCGGGCCAATATTGTTCTGTAAAATACAACTCGGCATAGGCAGCTTGCCACAAGATGAAGTTACTAATGCGACATTCACCACTGGTACGGATCATTAAATCCACATCGGGTAAGTCGGATAGCATCAATTGACGAGCAATATCTTGCTCTGTGATATCACTGGCTTGTAATTGACCAGCAGCGACCTGCTCTGCGACACGGCGTGCCGCTTGGGTAATATCCCATTGCCCACCATAGTTGGCCGCAATATTGAGCACAAGACGCTCATTGCCTGCTGTTAATGCTTCGGCTTCGGCAATTTTTTGTTGTAGTGATGGATTAAATCGAGAGGTATCACCGATCACGCGAAGTTGGACACCATTTTTGTTCAAGCGTTTGACTTCGCGAGAAAGCACACTGATGAACAACTCCATCAGCACACTGACTTCATCTTCTGGCCGACGCCAGTTTTCACTGCTGAACGCAAACAAGGTTAGGGCTTTTACCCCAAGCTCCGACGCCGCCTTCACCGTTTTACGCACTGCTTTAACACCGGCTTTATGCCCAAATACACGGGCTTTGCCTCGCGCCTTTGCCCAACGTCCGTTTCCATCCATGATAACGGCAATGTGCTGCGGTAGGGCGGCAGACTCGAGCTGCGCATCAAGAGACTGGGAACTCATGTTTCTCCTTGGCAAATAAAAAGCGCTGTACTGCACGCACAGCGCTTTGACATTGGTGGTAAAGTCTAATGAGATTTAGACTTCCATCAACTCTTTTTCTTTTGCATCAAGAAGCGCATCAACATTCTTCACCGCTGCATCCGTCAACTTTTGAATCTCATCTTGTGCGCGACGTTCGTCATCTTCGGAGATTTCTTTGTCTTTTAGCAACGATTTAAGATCATTGTTGGCATCACGGCGGATATTACGTACTGCAACGCGGCCTTGTTCGCCTTCTGCGCGCACCAACTTAACCATTTCTTTACGACGTTCTTCCGTCAATGGAGGAAGCGGCACACGGATCACTGTACCTGCTGATGATGGATTAAGGCCCAAGTCTGCAGTCATGATCGCTTTTTCAACCGCTTGTGCTACTTGCTTGTCAAAAACAGTAATCGCCAAGGTTCGTGCATCTTCAGCAACAATAGAGGCGAGTTGTTTCAACGGTGTTGGTGCACCATAGTATTCAACCGTAATGCCTTCCAACAAGCTTGGGTGGGCACGACCGGTGCGAAGTTTTGAAAGATTGTGTTTAAGCGCTTCTACACTTTTATCCATACGCGCTTTGGCGTCTGCTTTAATATCGTTAATCACTGGAGGTATCCTTGCGATTGAATTTTACTGTCCGATTATGCCACTAAATCGGCTTAGCTGTTAGTAATCAGAGTGCCTTCTGTTTCACCCATCACGACACGGCGTAAGGCGCCCGGCTTATTCATATTAAACACACGGATCGGCATTTGGTGATCGCGTGCTAACGTAAATGCGGCCAAATCCATTACTTTCAACTCTTTTTCGAGTACATCTTGGTAACTCAAGGTTGAATAAAGCTCAGCATCTGGGTTTTTGGTTGGGTCATCACTGTATACGCCGTCGACTTTCGTTGCTTTGATCACCACGTCAGATTCAATTTCAATGCCGCGTAGGCACGCCGCTGAATCCGTGGTAAAGAAAGGGTTACCCGTTCCGGCAGAGAAAATCACCACACGGCCATTACGAAGCTGGCTAATCGCTTCAGCCCAGTTATAGCTGTCACACACACCATTAAGTGGAATGGCGGACATCACTCGTGCGTTCACATAGGCACGATGAAGTGCATCACGCATTGCCAAACCGTTCATCACGGTGGCCAGCATACCCATGTGATCGCCCACAACACGGTTCATTCCCGCTTCGGCAAGACCAGCGCCACGGAATAAATTACCGCCGCCGATGACTAATCCGACCTGAACACCTAACTCGACCAATTCTTTAATTTCTTGTGCCATACGGTCTAGCACAGTTGGATCGATACCGAATCCATCGTTGCCCTGCAGGGCTTCACCACTGAGTTTAAGTAAAATGCGTTGATATGCAGGCTTAGGATTTGTAGTCATGTCACTACCTTATATTAGGCACTAAGTTAGGGAAGAAGGTTATGGAAAGGCCGCGGCGAATAC
>NZ_MUFL01000154.1:0-2584 GCF_001995355.1 Salinivibrio sp. PR919
GACTGCGACGGGCACCATTGCGATCAATGATGTTGACACCGACGATGCGCCTACCTTTGCCGATGTCACACAAGCGGGTACATATGGTTCGCTAGAGCTGGTCGATGGCAACTGGACCTACACCCTCAATCAAGCCGACTGCGACGGGCACCATTGCGATCAATGATGTTGACACCGACGATGCGCCTACCTTTGCCGATGTCACACAAGCGGGTACATATGGTTCGCTAGAGCTGGTCGATGGCAACTGGACCTACACCCTCAATCAAGCCAGCGTGCAGGATTTAGATGCTGGCGATCAGGTCACCGATACCATTACCCTGACTGCGAGCGATAACACCCAGCAAGATATTGTCATCACCATTACGGGGACGGATGATGCTCCTGAAGTGWGTGGTGAGTTTGTTGGTTTAGTGACCGAAGGCAACGTGGGCGATGCGGTCACTGCCACCGGCACCCTTGCGATCAGTGATGTGGATGGCGACGATACGCCTGCCTTTGCCGATACCGCAGCAACCGGCACTTATGGCTCGCTCGAGCTAGTGAATGGCAGCTGGACGTATACGCTTGATCAATCTGCCGTGCAGCATTTAGATGCCGGTGATCAAGTCACCGACACTATCACCCTGACTGCCTCTGATGGCACAGAGCAAGATATTGTTATCACCATTACGGGGACGAATGATGCCCCTGAAGTAAGCGGTAGCTTTGTTGGTTCTGTCACCGAAGGCAACGTGGGCGATGCCGCGGTGACTGCGACGGGCACCATTGCGATCAATGATGTTGACACCGACGATGCGCCTACCTTTGCCGATGTCACACAAGCGGGTACATATGGTTCGCTAGAGCTGGTCGGTGAGAACTGGACCTACACCCTCAATCAAGCCAGCGTGCAGAATTTAGATGCCGGTGATCAGGTGACCGACACCATCACCCTCACCGCAAGCGATAACACGCAACAAGATATTGTCATCACCATTACCGGCACCGACGACTTACCTGAAGTCACCGGTAGCTTTACCGGCTCAGTCACCGAAGGCAACGAAGGTGATGCCCCAGTCACTGCCACCGGYACCMTTGCGATCAGTGATGTGGATGACGGCGATAATCCAACCTTTGCCGATACCACTGAGGCGGGTACCTATGGCTCGCTAGAACTGGTSAACGGCAACTGGACTTACACGCTAAATCAGAGCTCAGTACAGAATTTAGATGCYGGCGATCAGGTGACSGAYACCATCACCCTGACTGCCTCTGATGGCACAGAGCAAGATATTGTYATCACTATTACGGGGACAAATGATGCCCCTGAAGTGAGCGGTAGCTTTACCGGCTCGGTGACCGAAGGTGACGCGGGCGATGCACCTGTCACTGCGACGGGTACGATTGCGATCAGTAATGTTGACACCGACGATAATCCAACCTTTGCCGATACCACTGAGGCGGGTACCTATGGCTCGCTAGAACTGGTCAACGGCAACTGGACTTACACGCTAAATCAGAGCTCAGTACAGAATTTAGATGCTGGCGATCAGGTGACGGATACCATCACCCTCACCGCCTCTGATGGCACCCAGCAAGATATTGTTATCACCATTACGGGGACCGACGATGCGCCTGAAGTCACCGGTGAGTTTGTTGGCTCAGTCACCGAAGGCAACGTGGGCGATGCGGTCACTGCCACCGGCACCCTTGCGCTCAGTGATGTTGATGGCGACGATACGCCCACCTTTGCCAATACCACTGAAGCAGGAACCTATGGTTCGCTCCAGCTAGTTAACGGTAATTGGACTTACACCCTTGATCAATCTGCGGTGCAGAGTTTAGATGCCGGCGATCAGGTCACCGATACCATCACCCTGACTGCCTCTGATGGTACCCAGCAAGCTATTGTTATCACTATTACTGGTAGCGAGGATGCCCCAGAAGTGACCGGTAGCTTTGTCGGTTCAGTGACCGAAGGTAATGAAGGCGATGCGCCTGTCACTGCGACGGGTACGATTGCGATCAGTGATGTCGATGGCGATGACAATCCGACCTTTGCTGATGTTACACAGGCAGGCAACTATGGCTCGCTAGAGCTGGTGAACGGCAACTGGACCTACACCCTCGATCAATCTGCCGTGCAGAATTTAGATGCCGGTGATCAAGTGACGGATACCGTCACTCTCACAGCAAGCGATGGTACTGAACAAGCCATTGTGATCACTATTACGGGGACCGACGATGCACCAGAAGTGAGTGGTGAGTTTGTTGGTTCAGTCACCGAAGGCAATGAAGGTGATGCGCCTGTTACTGCCACCGGCACCCTTGCGATCAGTGATGTCGACGGTGACGATACACCTACCTTCGCCAATACCACTGAGACTGGTGCTTATGGGTCGCTAGAGCTGGTGAACGGCAATTGGGCTTACACCCTCGATCAGTCTGCGGTGCAATATTTAGATGCTGGCGATCAGGTGACGGACACCATCACCCTGACTGCAAACGATGGTACTGAGCAAGATATTGTTATCACCATTACCGGTACCGATGATGCCCCTGAGGTCACCGGTAACTTTACCGGCTCGGTCACCGAGGGTGA
>NZ_MUFL01000155.1:0-2574 GCF_001995355.1 Salinivibrio sp. PR919
CAGTTCAACCTTAACGTCTCATGAATAAAATATCAATTTTTACAAAAAGGTAAAGATCAGAACTATTAGCTTTAAACAGCGATGTTATACATCACGCCTTTCTAATTCTAATTATGTTCAGGGAGCATTCAGTTAAACATAGTTAAACTGGCGTTAATGATTAAAATATCAGCTTTAGAATACAAAAAAGACATTCAAAAGCAGGAGTGAAAATGTTGAAAAAAACTATCCCTTTACTTGCATTGACCGCTATAACTACTTTCAATGCAAGCGCAGCAGAAAAACTTGAGCCATTTATTGGTGTTGATATTGGAACACGCCTAAGTGGTAATTTTGAATCATCTTACGATGAAAGCAAAACAGAAACGGATCTAGCTGATTCGCTCGCTTTTGGTATCGAGGGAGGTGTTACCTTAAACGAAGCACACCAGATCAGTGTTGGCTATGATTATCGAGGAACAACCGAAGAACATACTAGCGATGATCTCGAAGTTGGTACAATATACACTAAATATAACTACTTAGTGCCAATTACACAAAAGCTAGCATGGACGGTTGGTGGTAAGCTCGGTTATGAAAAATTTTACGCTGACTTCGACGCTGACGACTTCAACGGTTTAGTCATTGGTGGTCAAACAGGGTTAAACTATCGCTTTAATACATGGAGTGTGGGTACAGAGCTAAGCTATCTTCATCATACTAATGAGTTCGAGCGTAAGTGGAGTGAATCTGGTACACAGCATACCACCAGCGCAAAAATTGGTGATGAAGTATTGTTAATGGCTAACATCAAATATAACTTTTAAGAAAATGTGATTAATTTTCAATTAAGATAGCATTAGGTCTAATGTGATTAACAGGACATCACATTAGACCTGAAAGCGATTTAATATCTTATATCAACACAAATTTAGACAAGCATAGTAACTAAAACCTCATCAGAGATTAAATAGTCGGTAAACTCCTTCCTGAATTAAATATAAGTCATGCAAAAGTAATACTTCCTGTTAGCTCGATTTTAAAGACTTCTTTGACCTTGATCCAAAGGTAGCCCCATCAATCTCGTTACTCTAGTGGCATTCAACCATTGGCACCAAAGGAAAGCCAAATGCTCGTTAACCCAATTACCCAACAACCTCTTAGTCTTCCAATGCCCCAACCAAACCTGATTACACCGGGGCTAAAAGCGATCACTCAATTACCACATGGGCTGCAAGCTCAGATGCTGACCAAAGTCATGAATACCGCTTTTGCGGTGCCGCTGGCAGAGGACGAGTTCGACTTTCTTGCTGGCCGTACCATTCGCATTGGATTGCGCGATCTCAACGCGAATTGGTTTGTGTCGATGAACGAAGACAACCAATTATTGGTCCGCTTGTCTGGGGAAGAGGACGCCAGTATCGAGGGAGATTGGTTAGCGTTTTTGAAAATGGCGACTCACTATTGCGATCCGGATACGCTGTTTTTCCAGCGCCAACTCAGTATCAGTGGTGATACCGAACTCGGGCTGCATGTGAAAAACTTGCTTGATAGCCTCGAAATCGACACCCTACCCAAACCCCTGGCACGCTCACTGACGTTAAGCCATCACTACCTCACTAAACTCGCGTTGTAGTTGTCACGCTTTTCAAGTAGCTGACCCATCAATGGGAGCTTGGATATCATGCTGCCAGCAGCTTGCTAAGTGATCGATAAAGTGGCGCACGACAGGCTGTTGATAACTACGCGATAAATAGACCGCCCACAGTGCACTGGGCGGTAAGCGATAATCGGTCAGCAAAGGTATTAACTCCCCCTGCTCCACATAGGGATTGGCTAAATCACATGGCACACGGACAATCCCTTTTCCCATTCGCGCCGCATTGACCAAGGTGCCTAAGTCGTTGGCGTGAATCGGCCCACTCACTCTTACCTCTTCTCGGCGATTGTCTTTAATAAACTGCCAATGATCACCGCTGACATGAATTAAGCACGGGTGATCACTGAGATCGCTCGGGTGATTAGGCTGCGACGCGTGGGCTATATATGCCGGTGACGCACACACGATAGAATCGATGGCCATGAGTTTGCGGGCAATTAAATGCTCATCCGGCTGAGGTGTGAAGCGCAGCGCAATATCGACCCGCTCATCTACTAAGGGCGTAAATTGGTCGGAGGCAATCACTTCAATGACGACCTCTGGATGCGCATCGGTAAATTGTGTTACTGGCGCAACAAGGATCCCTTGCGCTAACCCGATTGGCGCAGCGACTCGAATACGACCGGTTAAGGCGCCCTGTAATCGTCCAGTCGTCAACGTTAACGCCGCCGCTTCGTCCAAAATACGCTGGCAATGACCATAAGCTTGCTCACCGGCATACGTTAAGCTGACTTTACGCGTTGTCCGATGCAACAGACGCTGCGCAAGCCATTGCTCGACCTCTTGCACATGCCTTGAAACCTGCAAACGCGTTAGCCCGAGTTGTTCGGCCGCCCGCGTAAAGCTTTTGCAATTGGCCACCTCTACAAAACTACGTATTGCCGTTAGCCTATCCATATTATCTCTTTAATTGATACAAACTGTATCTATTATGA
>NZ_MUFL01000156.1:0-2519 GCF_001995355.1 Salinivibrio sp. PR919
AAATTAAGCTATGGAAAATACTGGGGATCTTAAGCCCATAAAACTAACAATGACCAAAATGTCGACATTCAYAATGAGCCTACCAGTTCGCATTGCTCTTGCAGTCGGTCTTGTCTCTGTATCTGCTCCTGCGGTAATTAAGTACACAAACACTACGGATGCTGTGACTTTAGAGGAGCAGATGGAGACATTTGACTACGTTACTGACTTAAAGAACTCTCTGTTGAAGCCATCTAAAGATAACATCAGCAAGATGGACACTTTTCATTCTGCTTCTATTTGGAGCAAAGTGATGGGTTACGAAAGTACACGCAGCGTAGATTGGGATTCTGGYGGCCTACTGTTCGGGGAAACCAAGAGAGAGCAGTTTATTGCACAGGTTGAGCACGACTCAGAGGCAATGAGGCAGCTAATGTTGTTCTTTCTTGCAACTCTGTACACCCCAGATATCAATGAGTCAAAGGAGGGCTATTATGAAGGAGCACTTATGGCTAAAAACGAGCTATTTAAGAAGCACTTACCCTACGTATCGCAAGATATCGCTATCTTAATCAGCAACCCGCTCCAAGCTGCCCTAGCCTACAGAAATAAAACAACTTTCAAAGGTGTCGATGTTGGCTCTTATGTGCTTACCAAAGCTGGCCGAAGTCATATCGATTCTAAAAATTTCTTCGACACAGTGAAATACTACAATCATTACAAAGAGTATTGGGTTGAGTTAATATTTAAAGAGGGAACAATTTACTGGGATATTAATCGAGGTGAAAGACCCATATTCAAATACGTAGGAAAAAATTGGTATCAATGAAAAAGTTAGAGCAAAAAAAGAAGTTACGATTCTGGGTGGGAGATCGTACTTCAAAACCAAAAGATATTCATAAAAACTGCATTCTGATCGCCACCACAAATCCAGAGGGGCGTCATGGGATGGGCTTAGCTAACATTGCGCATCGATTTTGGGGTGCAGAGTATTATGTTGGCCGTGGCCTGTCCGGTCAATCGTACCTACTTGTAACAAAGAACTTAACCAAAAACTACTTTGAGGAAGCTACTGGGATTACCTACTCTCGCTACGGCATACGGAGTCTTACCAAGCAGCAACTATCTGACAATATCGAGGAATTATTCGAGGTTTCGAGAAGTATGCCCACAAAAAGTTTCATCCTTGCCTATAAGCGAGGTGACTCAAACCTCAATGGCTACAGTAGTGAAGAGCTAATAGAACTGTTTACTTCGAAAGCTAAATCAGAAACTCCAAGCAACATCATTTTCCACGAGAGCTGGAAGGCGTATTTTCAGAGAAAAAATCATGAAAAATAACAATTCTAATACTTTTTTTAACATCCTTGCTGGTGCTCTTGTCGGCGCTGTAGCAGTATCAAGCCTGTATCTGGCTGCTTTCAAGCCGTATCTGGCTGCGCAACATAATGTAGAGCAAAACTTTTACTCTGGCTACGGCATCGATTCTGAAATGCAGCTTCCAAGCGACCTCTCGACAACTCAAAAAAAGGTGCAAACTTACCTATATATGGTTCACCAGTCTAGACAGAGTGATAGTTCATTCAATCTCGACCCCTCATGCCTTCAGGGTCTTGTGAGTGCTTCTGAGGACACGTTTGTTGCTGGCGATAAGTTTATGGATACCTACTTCAATTACGGCAAGCAGGGTAATCCAGAAGACCATCCCAGCGACATTCAGCGCCGTATCAATCTACTAACTGGCAAGACTGTTGGTGATCAGATTATTGAACGTAATGGCTTCTTTGAAAGCAAAGTCGCCTTTCTGGTTCTGGAACGATCAGCTACTGATGTGTTCGAAAAATATTCTGTAAAACAGTTCCAGACAGCAGTTGATGAGTGTGTGGTGAAGTAATTTATCGTTCCTAGGGTTTCTGGGCTAATTTTCAATCTATCTGCCATTGTTAGAGGTGAGGTGGCCGGAGCAATTAATCTGTAGTACTGGTCTAGAAACTAAGTTACACCACTTTACATGCTTGTACTTATGCACTGCTTCATAGATTAGCAAAAACACTGGCAATTTTTTATCCAAATGCAAATTTGGTGAAACCGGAACATGGTTGTACAATCATATAAGTCCGCAGTATCACATTTGCTAGATTGCATGTTAGCCTGTGGATACTAAACTTCATAGCTAGGCATTCCGAGCAAGATTTTTTTGGCAATCATCTCCATAATGTCAGCCACTTTTTTATCTCTCTCTACCATCAGTAAAGCAATTGAGTCCGCATTAAGTTCAGGTTCAACCCTACCGTCCAATTGATTTTCAATAGCATCAGCATACAAGCAACACTCTGTAAGCTTTTGGAGCCAGCGTAGTCGAGAAGATCGAGTTTCAATATCCAAAATTGAGACAAACCCAGCCTCTTTACATTTGCCGACAACAAGACTTTCGATTGTTGTTTCTCTGAACCTTTCAATTTGAACAGCTTGTAGTATTGGAGAGTTAGTATTCATAGGTTTTTATTTAAAACTAACCAATTTTTACTCACATGCCAAAC
>NZ_MUFL01000157.1:0-2427 GCF_001995355.1 Salinivibrio sp. PR919
AATTTAGCCATACAGCCAGCCTTGGTAGTTATACATTATGTTTTTGTTTTGTTAAAAAAGGCGCGTTATACGCGCCTTTTCAACCAATTAGTCTATGTATGTTATTTCAGCAACGCCAACACCGCATTGACGCACGCTTCAGACGACATCGGATTTTGCCCGGTGACTAAGTTGCCATCAGTAACCACATACGAGGTAAAGTCGTCCGCTTTCTCATAAAGACCGCCGTTTTCTTTGAGCATGTCTTCGACTAAAAAGGGGACTACCTCGGTTAAGCCAACAGCAGCTTCTTCGCTATTGGTGAAACCAGTAACCCGTTTGCCTTTCACCAGTGGCTCGTCACGATCTGAACGCGTATGACGGAACACGGCTGGGCCGTGGCATACCGCACCAACGGGTTTGCCCTGATAGTAAAAGGTCTCAATCAACTGACGAGATGTCGGATCTTCCGCCAAGTCCCACAATGGACCGTGCCCACCGGGATAGAAAATCGCATCATACTCATACGCATWCACATCGCTCAGCTTAACGGTGTTATTAATCATATCTTGCAGCTCAGCATCGCCATCAAAGCGTCGAGTGGAGTCTGATTGCGCATCTTCCGCTTCGCTGTTTGGGTCAATCGGCGCCGTTCCGCCTTTAGGGCTAGCGACCACAACGGTTGCCCCTGCATCTTTAAACGCGTAGTAAGGGGTGGTGAACTCTTCAAGCCAAAAGCCTGTCTTGTGTCCCGTCTCGCCCATGGCATCGTGAGATGTCAGCACCATCAAAATTTTGTGTTGTTGCATCATCGCTCCTTGTTGTTTGACGCGTTCATTGACCGCTTTGCTATTCGGCAACCTTGTTACTAACGAAGTAAATCCCAGTTTTGATCAGTTGACGGTTTCTTTACTTTCATCGAATAACATTGACTTAAGCCTAGCTTAACAATGACACCACCCTCCTGTCTGCCGCTACAATGAGTACATCCATTAAGGGCAACGCCCTCATCACGTTTAAAGTAATCATGTATCGAACATGCAAAAGAGGTCATCATGAAAAAGGCATTTGTACTAGCACCACTCGCTCTTGTCGCTGTTTTAGTGGGCTGTGAGCAACAGGCCAATGACAAACCAGCCACCGAGACGCAAGTTGAAAACGCAGTAGAAAATGTTCAAGCTGGCGCAGAACAAGCGATGGATAGCGCCGAAAATGCAGTTGATGCAGCAGGCGATGCTGTCAACGAGATGGTTGATCACCACAATGCAAAACTATCACTGGATTGGAATGGCACGTATCAAGGTGTCGTCCCCTGTGCAGATTGTGAAGGTATCGAAACCAGCCTGACGCTGAATGACGATAACACCTATGTACTGACCAAAACCTATCTAGGTAAAGAAGGTGAGGCATTAAAAGAGGAAGGGACCTTCACTTGGGGCGACATGGGTACCATCGTCACCCTCCAAGGTCTAACCGACACGCCTAATCAGTTCTTCGTGGCAGAGAACCAAATCATCATGCTCGATATGAACGGTGAGCGTATCGACGGCGATTTAGCCGACATGTACGTGCTGAAAAAACAATAAGCACCATTTTAAGCACCCAATCAGCAGGTTGGGTGCTATTAGTGCAATCTGCTGCCTAAGACTGGTTCAGTACTTTGTAAGAGCGCTGTGCCAGCTTTCACCTTATGACCATCCCCGCCTTTCGTTATTTTCTTCTCGGCCACTTTTGCACTGTTAATAACAGTTGTCACATTAGTGACAAAATTGTTTCCAACAAAACTTGACGATATTTCACTCTATGGTGTAACTCTTAATTAGAGGCGAAACAAAACCTTATCCTGCTGTAGAGAGTAGTGCGCCATTGTCGATAATTTAGACAATGAAAATCATAGATGTACAGCTGTGCACACAAGCGAGCCTCCTCCGTTTGTTCGATAACAAGACCGAAAAACGGCACCTTTCTGTACCGGTAATCGCCTTTGATCCAAGTTCGATTACCGGTCAGTAGTACGTTTTAGTAGCGCCACAGTCGTGGTATTGGACAGGAGTCATGCGTATGAGCGACGTTGTATTGAAGTTTTCATACGAAGAATACAGCGCCCGTTTAGCGAAGGTTCGCTATGCGATGGAAGAGCATGAGATCGATACCTTGTTGGTCCATGACCCTTCTAACATGGCATGGTTAACAGGCTATGATGGTTGGTCGTTTTATGTGCCTCAATGTGTTGTGATCGGCGCGACAGGCGACCCTCTTTGGTTTGGTCGCATTCAAGACGCTAACGGTGCATTACGCACTGTCTACATGAGTGCAGAATGCATCACTTATTACCCTGACCACTACGTAATGAATCCCCCGCTCCACCCTATGGAGTACTTGTCTAACTATGTACTCGCTGAGCGTTACTGGGATCGCGGACGCATTGGTGTTGAGAAAGACAACTAT